>JAIVHC010000024.1:7530-10530 GCA_020201305.1 Geobacteraceae bacterium | reverse complement strand
GATACCGGCACCACCAGCAGCGCTCGCTTCTCTTCCCCGGCCTTTGCAATCACATCGAGGGTGTCCGGGCTCATCCACTTCACCGGGCCGCTACGGCTCTGATACCCGATCTCCCAGGGCATCTCCCCTATACGCTGCATCACCCCGGCAACGGTCTCTTCCACATGCTTCTGATACGGATCTCCGCGCTCGATAAACTTCTGCGGCAGCGCATGGGCTGAAAACAACAGGGTTGGAGGGGGTGCGTCAGGCTGGACCTCTCTGAAGCACGCCAGGCCTTCATCAACACACTCCGCCAGCGCATCCAGATAGGGGGGCCAGTCGTGCCAGCTCTCGATATAGGCACATTTGAGTTCCGGATAGACCTGCGCATGAGTGTGCTGAAAATCCTTTATACTGCTGCCGGTGGTCGCCCTGGTGTAGTGCGGATACATGGAAAGCACCACCGCCTGCTCGATCCCATCCTGGCGCATACGTGCCAGGGTTTCATCCGCGCGCGGTGTACAGTACCGCATCGCCACATACGGATGCCAGTTGTCCCCCAGTTGTGCCGCACTCTTTTCCGCCTGCAACGCGGTCCAGTATAACAGGGGCGATTTCCCCCCGATACGCCGATAGTTCTCCCGTACCGACTTTGCACGGAAATGTGAAATCAGGCGCGCAAAAGGCTTCTGTAGCACCGCCCCCAGGGGCAGTTGGATCAGATCCCGATCCGAAAACAGATTATACAGAAACGGTTCCACCGCCTCGATGGAGTCCGGCCCTCCCATATTGAGCAACACCAATGCGGTTTTCTTTGCTTCCACGTTACACCTCCAGGTTGTGGGTATAAAAAAAGCGAAGCCGGTTCACGGCACATGGCCCCGGCTTCGCTTTAATTTCACATATTGCTGTGTGCGCTCATAGGTACTTACGCGCGGCTCAGGCGATGCACCGCATCCACCATGAAGATGGCATTTTCCGGCGGCACCGTGGGGAGAATGCCGTGCCCGAGGTTAAAGATAAATCCGGGACGCCCGGCATTTTCGTCCAGAATGCGCTGCACCTCGTTCTCAATGTAGGGCTGGGGTGCATACAACACCGTGGGATCGAGATTCCCCTGCACCGCCACATCATCCCCGAGCAGATCGCGCGCCTTACCCAGATTGACATGCCAGTCGAGACCGATAACATCACTGCCAGCCTCCTTGACCAGTTCGAGCATGGTGCCGGAGTTTTTCACAAAATACAGAATCGGCACCCCGCGCCCTTTCAGGGAGGCGATGAGTTTCTGGGCATACGGCAGCACGTAGCGCTCAAAATCGTGCGGCGCCACGAGTCCACCCCAGGTATCGAAGATCTGGATCGCCTGCGCCCCCGCCTCAATCTGCATCTGCAGATAGCGGCTGTCGAGTTCGGTGATCTTCTCCATCAGGGCATGGTAGAGTTCGGTATCGCCGTACATGATCTGTTTCAGGCTCGCGAAATCCTTGCTCCCTTTTCCTTCCACCATGTAACACGCCAGGGTAAAGGGGGCTCCACCAAAGCCGATCAGAGGCACACGCCCTTCAAACGCCTTACGCAGGCGCCCTATAATATCCGGAAGAAACGGCAGCGCTTGCGCCATATCCTCCGGCACTTTCAGCGCCTCCACATCCGCACGTGTACGTACCGGATTCGCAAATTCCGGCGCGGGATGGAAATCCAACTGCATCCCCATGGGCTCTACGGCAGTAAGGATGTCGGAAAACATAATCGCGGCGTCGACGTTGAGGATATCAATGGGCTGAATGGTAACTTCAGCTGCTCGGGCGGGATCCTTGCACAGATCGAGAAAGGTTCCTTTCCCCTTGGAACGCACTTCGCGATACTGAGGCAGATAGCGCCCGGCCTGACGCATGAGCCATACCGGTACCTGATCCACCGGCTCAAGCCGACATGCTTTGAGAAAATTGTACTCTGTAGACATAGATGGGATCCTTTTTATTTATATGGATGTGTCTTTGAAATTGTAGGGGCAACCCCCCGTGGTTGCCCTGATTATATGCAACAGCAGCGTCACCCGTGGGGTGGGCAGGCACAGGGGCCTGCCCCTACGAACATTTACCCCTGTTGCGCAGCTTCCTGCTCCAGGCGCTTGCGTGTGCGCATCGGGATGTAGTTGCAGAACGGTTCTTCGGCCATATAGTCACCATGCACCGCATCCGCGCGCGCACGGCAGCCGCCGCAGACATTGAGAAACTCGCACTCGCCGCATTTACCCTTGTATTTGGAGAAATCGCGCAGTTCGTTGAACACCTTGGAATTGAACCACAACTCCTTGAAGGGGGTCTGCTTGATGTTTCCAACACTGGAGTGGAAGTAGGAACACGGCTTGAGGTTACCAAAACAATCGATAAGGCAGATGGACTGCGCCGCGATGCATCCTTTACCGCCGCCGGTGGAGAACGAGAGACTGCGGCGTTGGTAATCCACCCCCTGGGCCTTCGCCATCTGGGGTGCAACGCGGTAGTAGTGTGGAGCACAGGTGGGACGCATCAGAATATCGTCCTCGTTCTTCTCCTGCTCGAAATGCCATGCAAGGATATCTTCGTAATCATCCTTGTCCACCAGTTCGCTCATAATCTCCTCCCCGCGTCCGGTGGGGACAATCATGAACATGTACCACGCCGTAGCGCCGAGCTCTTTCGCAAGGTGGAAGGTACCTGCAATATCGTTCTGGTTGCGCTTGGTGAAGGAGGAGTTGATCAGAAACTTGATACCGTTGCGCCGCAACGTCTCCGCCGCACGGATCACTCCGTCAAATGCTCCCTCGCACTGGCGAAAGTTATCATGTATCTCGGCCGTGGAACCATCCAACGATAAAGACACCATTTTGATATCTGCTTCCTTCATCTTCGCGCAGATCTCATCCGTAACCAGGGTGCCATTGGTGGCGATGCACATGCGCAGCCCTTTATTTGTACCGTAATGGGCAATATCAAACAGATCCGGGCGCATCAGAGGTTCGCCGCCGGAAAG
>JAIVHC010000024.1:0-7425 GCA_020201305.1 Geobacteraceae bacterium | reverse complement strand
TCCCACCCCGAACCGAGGCGCTGGCGCAAAAAGGTGCGCAACAGGGTGTCAAACAACTGCATCCCCTCTTCGAGCACATGCAACCGTTCAAAAAATACCGCCTGCTGTTCATCCTCCATCGCGGCGCTTTTATCGATCTTCACCGCCGGGCACTTAAAGGAGCCGAACTGAAACAGCTCCCCTTTAAGGGTCAGACGCCACTGGTACTCATATTTATCCAGATAGATGGTGGCCTCTGACATCTGTTTGCCGCGCCCGAGGGCGACACATACCTCCTCAAAGTTATCCTGCGGCCCGGATACCGTGACCTTCTGCACCCCCTCATTGCCGCTGCCGGCAAGGACCATGCGCTCATCGAGCCAGGCGCGAAACGGCTCCCCTTTTGCCGCGGGGCCGGGGCATTCCACCCGATACGCTGAATCACTGTTGGTGGTCTGATACATGAGCCAGAGGAGAAATTCGTGCCCCAGCCACGCGTTCTGCTCAATCTGCTGGGTTACCGGCGCCTCCACATCGGTACTCAGGGTCTGCTCCAGCAGCGGGGCATACTCATCTCCCACCACCGCGCGTGCGCGCGCCGCCGGGTGGCGCACCACCAGACGTAACCCCGGGAAACTTTTACTGAACAGATCCACCACATCGTCGATGGCGCGCTTGCTCGTACTCGCGAACAGCACCTGATCCTTGCGGGTATCCCAGAGCAGATCCAGCACCGTGGGGGACGGCAGCACCTTGACGAGCAGGCGCGTACGCACCAGCTCCTTGAGTTCGTCATTCTTATCCTTGGGCACGCGCTGAAAGGTCGGATTCTGCTGCAGGAATTTCTCCTGCTCGCGTTTCAGCTCCCCCTTGACCAGCGCTGAAGGAAGACGGCGCTGATCGCGCCGCAGCGAGAAGGTGACATAGTTCTCGCGCCACCATGCTCCCGGATTGGTGAAATCGCGTTCCTGAAAGTCGTCCAGCTCCACCCAGCCGAGGGAGAGTTCTTCACTGCTGTTCTCAATAGAGCTGAAGGCATTCTGCTGGAGCTGAGCCTCAATCCAGGGGATCAACTCCTGCTGCGGCATCTCTCCCACGACATCAAACACAGTTAAACTGACGGTATTGGACAGTAACCCCATAAGGTCTTGTACTCCTTAAAATATAATTATGTGCAAGCGGGCCTGCACTGATATCTGTAAAAATCTCTTGAGCGCAACCCTGCACCCGACAGACTCACGGAAGGAATCTGACTACCATGTGCCGGACCATGGCGTCAACGCAAGAAAAGTTCGAGACCAATATGCACACAACTTATGCCCTGCAAACTCCAAGTTCACTTAAGTTATTTTCTCCAAAGGCCGAAGGAGAGGTAACAGTATCTATTCTTGATAGTTTCGGATAATACAAAACCCGAGAGGATCGTCCCATGAGGATTGCACATCCCGAAGCACTCCAGCACACTTCAGCAGGCGCGCCGTCCCCACGCAACCATCTGAGTCACAGCAGCACAAGCTTCGCGCAGACCCTGGAAAACATGCGAACCTGCCTCGCTAATGGGGAACAGCTCTGTGCGGATCAGGCGCGTATGGCTATTCGCATCATGGGAGCAACCATGACCGGTGATTTTCACCAGGTTTCCGGTTGGAGCGGAGAAGATGCCGAGGTGTTTTTCTCCAGCTTTAATGCATTGCGCACCTATTCCGGCACAGAGCATACCCCAGCGCCTGCAACAGCCTCATACCCTACTCAGCATGCCTCACGCGCTTACGCGCAGATGGCTTCCGGCACCGGGCAGGAACAACCCGAGGCAGCAAAATCGGACCTGAAGCATCCGCGCCCGGCGACGGATCAGCCTCCAGCAACAGCGTCATCCACAGCGGCAGCATATCCCGATGACCTCCATCGCTTGATCGACAATGTAGCGCAGAATATGGGGCTGCCCTCCAGACTGGTTCACTCCGTAGTCCTGGCCGAGAGCTCCTACAGACCCGATGCGGTCTCCCCGGCGGGCGCCGAAGGATTGATGCAGCTGATGCCCGCCACCGCACAGGAAGTGGGGGTGAAAAATTCTTTTGACCCTCAGGAAAACATCAGCGGGGGGTGCCGCTATTTAAAGGGGCTGCTGGATAAATATAACGGCGACCTCGACCACGCCCTCGCCGCGTATAACTGGGGCCAGGGTAACGTAGATCGCAAAGGACTGGAGCAGATGCCCCTTGAGACACGCAACTACATCACCAAGGTTAAACAGGGGTTTGAGGGGCAGGTTTGATGATACCACCCATTGGATTGAAAGATCTTGAACATATGTATGTGTAAGAATTTTACGCGTTGTTTACCAACTAGCTGCCATTAAATCAGCCTCCCACAAGAAGGAATGCCAGTTCTCTGTAATACAACTGTAGCCGACAAAATCTTCGACCTTCTTGGCATCCTCACGCATCGACTCAATATTGGGATAAATATTCACGTAACTGTTCACCACAATTTAAAATAGCATCAAGTGGTAGAGCCATGGCCCCCGGTGGAAGGTGTCTGGCTCACGGATAGAGCCAGTCAAGCCTCAGGACGAGTTTATGCGTCCCTGGAACCGGGGATTATGGCTCTTCCCGCCCAGGTAGTGAATAGTTACATATTCACTTTGTTTGCCGGGTGAATATAGGCGAGGCCGGTTGCATATGCGCCGGCACCTACTCCCATCATATGGGTATAACAGCTTATCGTTACCCAGTCCCCTTTTTGATATGAGTCAGGGCGGGGTTGTATTTCGAGCCACTGATAACCAATCTGTTTATTCGGGCCTGAATCAATTATCGTCTTTTGGCGCAGAGCGGTAAGGATTGCAGCATTTTTCTCTTCAAACTCAACACGGTGAGTGGTGAAAAATATTTCCATCTCGGCAGTTGCGGGTAACTGAAAGCGATTATAGGCCATAAAAATATCGCCAGAAAAGCCTCGATTCGAATTGATTCGGGGCTTTTCTTTATCCAAAATTAAGACGTTGTGAAAGACATCTACTTCTCGCAGAAAACCCTTTCGATCTATTAGTCATAGTCGAATTAACACCGCACTTTATGAGCTTAGCAGCCTACAGATACCCAGGAGGCAAAATCCAATGTTTAACTGGCTCACAAAAAGACGCCGAAAAAAGATTACCGAAAAGCCTTTCCCTGATTCATGGGAGGAGATTATCCAGCAAAATGTTGCGCATTACTGCATGCTGGAAGATGACGAGCGTTCTCACCTGCAAGACCTGATTCAAGTATTTATATCTGAAAAAACCTGGGAAGGCGCAGGGGGCCTGGAAATCACCGATGAGATTCAAGTCACAATTTCCGCTCAGGCATGCCTCCTTCTGCTCGGCCTGGAGCATAATTTCTACCAGAATGTTGAATCCATCATCGTCTATCCCTCTACGGTGATTTCGCCGCAACGTCAGCCGGGTTTCTTTGAGAACACAATAACACCTGTGGAGCCTGAACAGCCCATCCTCGGGCAAGCCTTCCGGCGGGGCCCGGTCATTATTGTTTGGGATGCTGCCCTTAGGAGTGGACGCCATCCAGAGGGCGGGCATAATGTTATCTACCATGAATTCGCGCATAAACTGGACATGCTTGACCATACACCCGACGGCACACCTCCCCTGCACAGTAGCGACGAATACCGCGACTGGGTACAGATATGCTCACATGAATATCTGCGCCTGCGACACGACATCGAGAAAGGTAAAAAATCGTTTCTCAACAACTACGCTGGTACTAATGAAGCTGAGTTTTTTGCCGTGGCCACAGAACAATTCTTTGACCAACCACGGGTGATGCTTAATCACGCCCCAGATCTTTATCGGGTTTTGCAGGAATACTACCGCCAGGATCCTGACGAGCGAATTTCCAGGAAAAACTGTGGCAGGCAGAAGTGAGGTGTAAAGATAAAGCAAGCACGGCCCATGCGCTAGTTTCAGGACTCACTTGTGCTTTTGAAAATCTGTCTTTTATGGTAGCTTCGGTTTAAGTGCATTCTCCCCCCTTAGAGACCCAGGCCTTATGTCTTCTAATTCCATCGTTATCATGACCGGTCTTGCGGCCATCTTCTTCGGCGCCCTAATCGGGGGGCGGCTGGCCTCGCGTTTCCATATCCCGCGCGTGACCGGCTATCTACTGACCGGACTCGCCATCGGCCCTTCCGTTGCCCACCTTGTCGGCTGGCCCGCGCTTCTGACTTCTGAGGTTCTTACCGAGCTCAGCATCCTCGGTGATCTCGCCCTCGCCCTGATTCTGCTGAATATCGGCAGCCTGTTCAGCATCGACCACCTGCGCAAGTGGAAGCAGCGGATCGCCTTTTTCTCCCTGAGCGAAATGGGCCTGACCTTTCTGCTGGTCGGCATTGCCACTTTCGGGGTCAACGAACTGATTCTGCACAAAACCGTTGCGGATCTGAGTCTGCATCAGACCTCGTTGCTTTTCTCGCTGTTTCTCGGCATCATCGGCGTCGCCACCGCTCCGGCGGCAACCCTGATGGTGATCCGCGAATACGAAGCCGAAGGCCCCATCACCGGAATTGTCCTCACCCTGGTGGGATTCAACAATCTGGTCTCCGTTCTCGGCTTCACCATCCTGGTTCATTTTCTCCTCTCACCGGCAGAGAGCCACTGGTTGCTCCTCTGGCAGATGGGAGGTCCGATCATCGTCGGCACCTTCTTCGGCCTGATCCTTTCCTTCTGGGGCGAACGCCTCGAACTACCCAGCGAACACAAGATCCTCCTCCTCGGCAGCGTTGCCGCAGTAACCACCGTATGTCAGATCATGGGAATCGACTCTCTGCTCGCGAGTCTCATTCTCGGCATCGTTGCCGCCAACAGCACACCAAGCTGGCACCGCATGGCTGCAAGTCTGCGCCAGGTCGACTACCTGCTCTACGTGGCGTTCTTCGTGCTCGCCGGAGCCAACCTGCACATCGAAACCCTCGGCCACATCGGCATTCTCGGCGTCGCTTATGTCCTGGCCCGCACCCTCGGCAAGTGGCTCGGCGCCCGCATCGGTGCCGCTATAGGCAACTTCGGCAAGCGCGAGCGCTCCTACGTGGGCCTGACCCTCCTCGCCCAGGCGGGTGTTGCCATCGGCCTCGCAGCCAGCCTTGCACGCCAGTGGCCCGAGGGCGGCCAGCTCATCCAAACGGTGGTCCTCGGCTCAGTCGTGGTGTTCGAGCTGATCGGCCCCCTGGCTGTGCGCTTCGGCCTGGTCCAGGCCGGCGAGGTTCCAATTCTCTCCCTGCTGCAGAAAAGAACCCCCAAGGGCGCCATGGAAGGGATGCACAGCGTGGTGCAACACTTCCGCTCCTCCCTGGGGCTACCGGCGTGGAAAAAATTCCGCGAGCCGGGGGATATCTATGTGCGGCATATCATGCGCCAGAATGTCGAGACGATCCCCAACAATACCCCTTTCAACGAGCTTTTGCGCATCATTGCCCACAGCCGTTACGACCGCTTCCCCGTCGTCGACAGCGAAGGGCGCTTTTTGGGCCTTATTAACTACACGGAAATCCGCGAGCTCATATTCGAGCCGACCCTGATGCCGCTCGTTGTCGCGGGCGAACTGATCTCCACGGAAAAGCACGCAGTGAAACCGGATCAGCCCCTGCGCGAGGTCATGGAGATGTTGAAGTCCAACAGGAATATCAGTTTCTTCCCCGTGATCGACCCCGATGAACCCGATCGCCTCCTCGGGATTCTGAGCCAGAACGAGGTCCTGTCGGCGTATCGACGCTTTGATGACGACAACACAGAGCAGTGACGCTACAGAACTCACAAGGTCCTAAGAGGACACTCTGTATACTCTAAAGCTTAGATTTTTTCGTACATCTCTCGGGTGAAGTATTGGCGGGTCATGGCCACGAGCTTTTCCTGTAGCGCTTCTTCCGACAGGTTGGAAACCTCTTGATGTAATGCCGGTGCGATCTCGTTAAAGGCGTTTAGGATAACTGGGTCAAAGTGGGAGCCACGCCCCTGTTCCAGCGTTTCAATCGCTTTTTCGTATGGCATTGGTTCTTTGTACGGTCTGCGGGACATTAAGGCATCAAAAACATCGGCAATAGCGAAAATTCTTGCCGTAACAGGGATATCCTCCCCGACTAATCCGCATGGATAACCTTTCCCATCAAACTGTTCATGATGATACAGGACAACGTCCGTCGCATCTTCAAGCCAATCGGAGTGTTGGATAATATCCATACCGTGGTTAACATGGCACTTCATAGTCTCCCGCTCTTCATGGACTAGAGGGCCCGATTTTAACAGGATGTTGTCACAGGATAGACAGAGTATACCGTTACACGGTAATTGTGAATGTCAGTATCGCTATCGCGCTTGGCTATGGTGTTTCCAAGGGCTCTCAGGGTATCAATGTTGGCCTGCAGAAGGTTGTCGGTAAGTTTTGTCAACCGCCTTATCAGCATCATGATGATCGGATAAAGGATCAGGGTTGTCAGAATAACAATTCCCACTGTTCCAAATGCAGAAAACAGGATACGTTTTTCTACCTGTTCTTCTGTTTGGCTCGAAATGGCGAACAATCCTTCAACAATGGCCGCGCGCTCAAATTTTCTGTTGGTCAGAGGATAGACGATATGGACATGTGAGATGTCATTAATGTCCCGGTATTTGTGATATGCTCCCGCGCCGGATGGCAGTTTGTGATCCAGAGAAGCCATGAAGTCTACGACTTCTTTTTCGTAGCCGCATTGTTTGTCTTTTTCGATAACAATGGCGTTGCCAGACAGGTCATAGATCGCCGAATAGATAAGGCGTCCCATCCCCAAATTGAGTTTTCCTGCAATGGAGAGGGCTTTTAGCTTTTCTTGCAAAGCCGCTTTATGTATCAGCTCAGGATCGTCAATCAGGTGGCGAGTTTCATCATTAAAGCGGGTTGCTATCTCGTTGGCCCGGCTACCAATTTTTTGCCCGAGCCTGTGAAATTCAATGAAGAAGACTGTGGCTGCCAGAATAATGGAGATCAAAGTGCAGGCAAGAAGCAGCCTTAAAAACAGCTGGCGCCGAATTGTGGCTTTAATTGAAGATTTTACGGTTTTTGGCATAATGGTGTGTACAGTGTTGGTGTATTATGGCGTTGGTTAACAGGTGGACACCGAGCTTTTTTATAGCTTAAGTTGCAGCTATTGTAACTTAGCCGCAACGATATTGGTGGGTTCAAATTCCTTTTTGAGGTGAGATGATGCGAAAGATCTATTTTTTATGGTTCATCCTACTCACTTCACTCCTTAGTGGATGTATCATGCCGCCATCATTTATGTCCAGCCGTAATGCTTCTTTGTCGGCGCAGGAACAACAGCTGAAATGCCAGGACATATGTACTGATTATGATAAAGTTATCGTTTTAACCCGCAGGAAAAATGCGGATCTGCAGCAGGCGCAAGAGGATAATGCTTTCC
>JAIVHC010000001.1 GCA_020201305.1 Geobacteraceae bacterium | reverse complement strand
CTTCCCCCGAATATCAGGATGCGCGGGGCCACACCACTCCAGGGGGGAAGGGTAAAGAGCTCGGCGTGCACCGGGTTTCCACTCAGAGACACTTTGGATGCGGGAAATTCCCGAAGCGCCTTGGGAAACGAAACACAGATGCGCTTTGCCCACCGCGCCCCCAGTCGATTGGCCAATCCTGCAGAGGCATTCTGCTCATGCAATACAACCGGAACCCGGAGCAGACCGGCAGCAATCACCACCGGCATGGACACATATCCACCCACCCCGAGAACCACATCGGGAGCAAAATCTTTAATGATACCAGAAGCCTTCCACACTGCACGCTGCAGATCCCACAGTGACTTCAGCTTCCAGCCAAGTGAACGCGCGGCAAATCCGCTGCACTCAAGACCAACAAAGGGATACCCATACGCCGGGACCAGGCTGGCTTCGATAGCGTGGGGATTGCCCACAAACAAAACGGTATTATCCCCGCACTGAGCAAGAGCGCGGCGCGCTACCGCCAGCGCTGGGAATACGTGCCCGCCCGTTCCTCCTCCGCTGAGTAGAATTTTCACGACATCCCCCTTTTTCCGGGTTGCTCAACGTGGCTGGAGATATTCAACAACACCCCCATGCTGAACAGGGTACACAACAAACTGCTTCCTCCGTAGGACAGGAAGGGGAGAACCAGACCTTTATTCGGCACAACCCCCATCACCACGGCCATGTTCGCAAACGCCTGCATTCCGAGCAACAGACTGATACCGAATGCGGTGAGGCGTCCGAAGCCATCCGCTGCACGCATGGAGATGCGCAATCCCATCACTACGATACTTAAATACATGCAAATCAAAAGCACAACGGTGATAAATCCCAACTCCTCCCCGATAACGGAAAAGATAAAGTCGGTATGTGCTTCGGGAAGATAGAAACGTTTCTGCTCCCCATCCCCCAGACCGGCCCCGGTGAGGCCTCCAAGACCAAAACCCATCCAGCTCTGGATAATCTGAAACCCGGACCCAAGAGGATCCGCCCAGGGGTCGAGGAATGCCATTATCCGGCGTACACGATATTCCTTCGCCATCACTGTAGCAATGCCTGCAGGAACTATCGCAACCAGGCTGAAGAACAGAAACTTCCAGCGTGTACCCGCAATCAGGAGCATCATCGCGGTTACCACCGCCATAATCGCGGCCCCACCCAGGTCGCGCTGGGCCAGCATCAGCCCGAGCCACACCAGGAGTACGCACATGTAGGGAACATAACCGTACTTAAAATTCTTTATTCTATCCTCTTTCTTGGTAGCCGAATGCGCCAGATAAAAAATAAGCGCGATCTTGGCCGCTTCAGAGGGTTGAAAGGAAAACCCCGGGAAGCGGATCCAGCGTGCCGCCCCTCCGGCCTTGCTCCCGATCCCGGGGACAAACACCACCGCGAGGAGGATAGTGCTGAGGATAAGGAGGGGAATCGCGAGTTTGCGCCACACATTGTAGTTGATGTGCATGGTCAGAAGCATTACACCTATACCCAGGGCCGCGTAAATAGCCTGGCGTTTCAGATAGTGGAGGCTATCGCCGTACTCGCGCAAGGCGATCAGGGAGGAGGAGGAGTACACCATGAGGACACCAAAGCAGGTCAGGGTCACAGCCAATATCAGGATGGTGGCATTAAACTCCCGCTTTTCAGGCTGCTTTTTCCCCTCTTTTTTTGTTGGCTTATCCGCCATCCTGACTACTCCAGATTCCGGACCAGGGCAGCAAACACCTCGCCGCGTTCGGCAAAACTGCTGAACATGTCAAAGCTCGAGCATCCAGGGGACAACAGCACACTCCCCGGCGCGCGGGTTTTCTGATACGCACACGCAACCGCCTCTTCCATGGAAGCAACCATGGTTATACGACAGATATCCCCCCATGCTGCAGCCATTTTTTCCGCCGCAGCCCCCAGAAGAATGAGGTGAGGATGTTTCTGTATGAGGATGGGACGCAAAAGAGCATAATCTCCGCCCTTGTCCTTTCCACCTGCGATAAGGGTCACAGGGGTATCGAAACCACCCAGACTCTTTTCTACGCTGCCGATATTGGTTCCCTTTGAGTCGTTGTACCAACACACCCCGTTCAGAGTACGCACCAACTCCATACGATGCGGCAAGCCGCTGAATTCACATGCCGCCTCCCACATTCTGGCTGGAGCATGCCCACGCCCGCTACAGGCGGCAAGGGCCGCCATTACATTTTCGAGGTTGTGCAATCCCTGCAGCCGCAAGGCGTTAGAGTCGAAACGATATTCTTCACGGCCATGACGCCAGAGCAGAGAGGGAAGGTCGAGACTCAGCCCCTCTTTCACTACCTTTGTAGAGGAAAAACTTATGCTCCGCGCCGGGAAACCGCGTACAAGTTCAACCGCCTGGGGATCATCCTGATTCCATACCATCAAGTCTGTCACATCCTGGTTGGCAAATATCCTCTGCTTCGCCTGCATGTAGCTGCGCATATCCGCATAGCGATCCAGATGATCAGGGCTTATATTGAGAAGTACCGCTACATGGGGATGAAAGGTAGTTACACTTTCAAGTTGAAAAGAGGAAAGTTCCACCACTGCGACATTGTAGTCACCATCTACGGCCTCGATAAGGGGAGTACCGATATTCCCGCCGATGAACACCTGCTCTCCACAGCGCTGGAGGATATGTCCACACAGGCTTGTGACCGTGGATTTTCCGTTGGTCCCGGTAATCGCTATGATGGGGATACGCAGAAAGCGGCTTGCGAGCTCAATCTCCCCCCACACCGGTATCCCGGCCTCCATGGCGCGACTGATTACCGGAACATGAAGAGGAATCCCCGGACTGAGGATAATGAGATCTGCGTGCTGGAATATGCTATCGGTATGTCCCCCGCAGTCCAGGTCAATACAGGGATCAAGTTGCGCCAGCCCCGCTATCTCCTTTGCGGGGCGGGTATCGCTCACGCTCACATGTGCCCCGCGCGAGTGGCAAAAGTTGGCTGCTGCCACTCCACTCATACCGGCACCGGCAACGACGATATGCTTCCCCTTCAGATCCGGCATATCACCTCAGCTTCAGGGTTGAAAGGGCCACCAGAGCCAACACTATGCTCACGATCCAGAAACGCACAATGATCTTGGGTTCAGGCCATCCCTTGAGTTCAAAATGGTGATGCAGCGGTGCCATGCGAAATACCCGCCGCCCACAGAGGCGGAAGGACGCAACCTGCACAATAACCGAAAGTGCCTCCATGACAAAGAGCCCTCCCACGATCACCAGAACCAGCTCCTGCTTTACAATTACCGCAATAATCCCCAGAGCGCCTCCCAGAGAGAGGCTTCCCACATCACCCATAAATACCTGCGCAGGATAGGTATTGAACCACAAAAAACCGAGGCCGGCTCCAACCATGGCACCACACATAATGGACAACTCTCCGGCTCCCGGCACCCCGCTGATCTGCAGATACTCAGCCAGGCGTGCGTTACCCGCAAGGTATGCCAGCAACAGATAGGTGCCAGAAGCAACAATAACCGGTCCGATAGCAAGGCCATCGAGGCCGTCGGTAAGATTTACCGCATTCCCCGCCCCCACTACCACCACCAGAACCAGCATTAGATAAAACCACCCCAACTCCGGGGTCACGGTTTTGAAAAAGGGGACAGCAAGAACCGAGGTATAGTCGGTATACATCAGCAGGAGCACTCCCGCTCCTACGGAAATCAGAATCTGCCATGCGAGCTTTCCCCTGGCAGACAAGCCATCACTATTTTTATATTTTATCTTTTTGTAATCATCCGCAAACCCTATGGCAGCAAAGCCCATAGTTACAAACAGGGCAATCCACACATAGGCATTAGTCAAATCCGCCCACAGCAAAGTGGGCAATACGATACACATCACAATGAGGGTTCCCCCCATGGTGGGGGTGCCCTCTTTTTTAAAGTGTGATTCCGGCCCTACCTTTCGGATGGTCTGACCGATCTGCAGTTTGCTCAGGCGTTCAATCACCCAGGGGCCGAGCATAAACGCCAGCAAAAGTGCGGTGATGGTAGCGTAGATGGTGCGAAAAGTAATAAAGCGAAACACATATAGGGCGGAAAAGTCCGTGTGGAGAGGGAAAAGCAGATGATAGAGCATAGCAGACCTTTTATGGCGATCCTGTAAGAGACAAAAGGATGTATTTACGCCACCTTTCTAAGTTTATGCAACATAAAATCAACAACTTTTTCCATGCGCATCCCACGTGACCCTTTTACCAGCACACAATCTTCAGGCTCAATATGGCGCTGCAACCAGGTATAGATCTCGGCGTGGTCCTGCATACGCACAATCAGGACTTTACCCGGTCTTTCTGAATGTGCACCTTCCGCTACTTCGGCACTCCACTGGCCGTACACCAGCACAATATCGGCTACCCGAGCTGCGTATGCCCCGATCTCGGTGTGACAGTGTGGCGCGGCTTCTCCGAGTTCGAGCATATCCGCAATTACGCTGATGCGGCGTCCTGAGGCAGGCCAGTGTTCCAACGCATCGAGTGCCGCCGCCATTGACTGGGGATTGGCGTTGTAGCTATCGTCCAGAATTGTAATCCCCGCGTCGAGTTCACGTACCTCAAGCCGCCCGGCCGCCATTTTCACCTGTTGCAGACCGGCAGCAATCCGCGCGGGCTTGACCCGCATCACCCGCGCAACTGCAGCGGCAGCGAGAGCGTTGTAAACCTGATGCCGACCCGGAAGGGGAACATGGGTTTCCACAACCTCCTGTTTCAGATGGAGAGAGAAATCTACCTGACGCCCGAGCCTGATATTGCTCGCCATTACATGTGCAGAATTGTTTATTCCATAGGTTATGCGCCGGATTCCCGAGGGTAGTTGCAGGGACATGAGTTCTGGATCGTCGGCATTGAGTACCGCCGTCCCTCCCCTGACCAAGCCTTCGAAGATCTCTCCCTTGGCCTGCGCCACCGCATTAACGTTACCGAGCCCAGCAAGGTGCCCCGCCCCGGCGTTGGTAATCAATGCGACATTGGGACGGGCTATACGGGTGAGACGGCCGATCTCTCCCGGCTGATTCATACCCATCTCCAACACCATCCACCGATGTTCGGGCTCTAAACTGGCAAGGGTAAGAGGTAAACCTATAAGATTATTGTAGTTCCCGGCGGTTTTCAGCCCGGGGCAACACCGGGTCAGGATGGAGGAAAGCATCTCCTTGGTTGATGTTTTCCCGCTGGTTCCGGTAATGGCGGCCACCGGACCTTTAAACCCGGTACGGATAGATGCGGCAAGGGCTCCCAGTGCCTCCAGGGTGTCCTCAACCTGAATAACCGGAACCGGCAAGCCTCCCACAACCTCTTCGCTCAGACATGCGGATGCACCGGATTCAACCGCCTGGCGCAGGTAGTTGTGACCATCGTAATTTGGTCCACGCAGCGCGACAAAAAGATCCCCGGACTGAAGGGTTCTGCTATCGGTGGAAACTCCGGTTATGAGAGGCGAGTAAGGAGCGCTCAGCAGGCGACCGTTTACAATGCGTTCGATATCTTGACTATTCCACTGCATACGCGTTCCTTCTGGATGAGGATCTGGAGCTGATGTCCGCCATTTACCCTGATGCAGGCAAATCGGCTGCATTCTACTCTGCCACACGCTTATTAAGCGCGGCGCGGAGGTGTTCGCGATCATCAAAATGGTGTTTTGTAGTGCCAATGATCTGATAATTTTCGTGCCCTTTACCTGCCACCAGAAGCGCATCTCCGTCCTCAAGCACTTCCACCGCCAGTTTAAGGGCCGCAGCACGATCCTCAATCACACAGTAGCCATGCTGGCCCTGCTTAACGGCGCCTGTACTCAGCACTGGTGCGTCAGAAGCATCCAGCCCGGCGAGCATATCCCGGATAATCGCGTGCGGATCTTCAGTGCGCGGATTGTCCGAAGTGATCAAGGTGAGTGCCGAGGCACGCACTGCAGTAGCGGCCATCAAGGGGCGTTTGGTTTTATCCCGATCGCCGCCACAGCCGACTACGCTGATAAGACGTTTGGGTTTAAGCACCGTTACTGCTTCGAGAGCTTTTTCAAGCGCATCCGAGGTGTGGGCATAATCTACCAGGATGAGGGCTCCCAGGGTATTCTCAACTCTCTCCAGGCGGCCTGGAACCGAAGGGAGCTGCGCCAAACATACTGCGACATCCTGCACACTGAGCCCCATTGCGAGGCCTGCGCCCATAGCACAGCACAGGTTTTCCAGATTAAACGGACCGATCAGGGGGGAGCGAATTTCCACCTTTCCATCCGGGGTGATAATTTCGGCCCGCATGCCCTCCAGATTATGCGCAACATGTACCACCCGGACATGAGCCCGGCTCGATCCCCCTACTCGTGGATCAACCAACAGGGCTTCAGGCACCTCAGCTGCGAGGCGTTCACCGTAAGGATCGGCAATATTGATAACCGCGCGCTGACATCCGTATCCCGCCGCAGAAGAAAACAATCGCGCTTTCGCAGCATAATAACTTTCCATATCGCTGTGGTAGTCAAGATGTTCGGGAGTCAGGTTGGTAAATACCCCCAGAGCAAAATCGAGCCCCAGAACCCGGCTCTGTTCCAGAGCATGAGAGGAAACCTCGAGAGCTACAGCATCGGCACCGCACGCTTTAAAATCAGCGAGCAGTTTATACAGATTGAGGGCATCTGGTGTTGTATGGCTGGCTTCAAAAACCTTGCCCTGCATACGATTGGAAATAGTACCCACCACTGCCGGGTTTTTCCCGCACATTCGTAACAAGGCTTCGAGCATATAGGTCAGAGTGGTTTTGCCGTTGGTGCCGGTTACTGCAGCAATAAACATGTTCTGCTGTGGATGGGAGTAGAACACACGTGCAATATAGGCCATGGCATGGCGCACATCCTCGACCCGGATCACGCATATATCTTCCTCCACCTTCACTGCTGTATCCACCACCACCGCGGCGGCACCTGCAGCAATCACCTGCGGAATATACGCATGTCCATCAACGTGCTCTCCGCGCAGGGCAAAAAACATACTTCCCGGCGCGACGGTGCGCGAATCACAATCAAGACGCTCAATCTCCGCCGTTACCGGCCCCTGGAGATCCAACACTACATGATTGCGTTCCAATTCGTTTGTCAAGATCTTGATTTGCATAGAGATCTACTCCGGTGGCTGTAACAGCACACTAAGGCGGGTATCCGGATCAACCGCTTTTCCCGGTGCCGGGGCCTGCTTCACGACACGGCCATATCCCTCGATATGGATATTGAGCCCCGTTTCCTCCATTGTCCGCAGAACCTGACGCGCACTCATGCCTCTGAAATCGGGCATGGAATCGGCATCGCTGTCAATCTGGAGCAGTTCTGGCCCCAGAGGGGAAAAATTGTCCACTTTCGGGCGCGATGTATCGACCGAAGGAGATGGAACCGTCTCGACCTGTGCGGGTACATGCAGGTAACGCAAGCTCTGCTCCACTATTTCGGAGAAAACCGGAGCCGCGAGCAAGCCCCCATATGCATCCCCTTCCGGTTCATCCAGGGTTATTACCACAACCAAACGAGGATCATGTGCTGGAGCAAAGCCGACAAAGGAGGAGACAAGTTTATCCGGGGAATATCCCCCCGTCACAGTGTCAACTTTTTGCGCAGTTCCGGTTTTACCCCCTACAACAAACCCAGGTACCTGGGCGCGAGAACCGGTACCATCCTCTTCAGTAACACCTACCATCATCTCGCGCATGGCGGCAGCAGTCTCGGGGCTGATAACCCGGCGCTCAACGTGACGCGATATGACATTAGACTGATCATGCTCGCGATTAACCACCTTATGGACCAGCCGCGGTTCTAAGAGTTCCCCACCATTGACCACGGCGCTCAGGGCACGCCCCAACTGCAGGGGGGTAAGGGTAACTCCCTGTCCAAACGAAATAGCGGCGAGATCAATGGGAAACCAGCGGGATGCAGGATGCAGAATCCCATCGGCTTCGCCATCGAACTTGATTCCGCTCTGCACCCCGAAGCCGAACTCTTTAAGGTAGTGATGGAAGCGTTGTACTCCAAGGCGCTCCGCTATTTTTGCAACCCCGATATTGGAACTGTACTTGAACACCTCGCGCGCTGAGAGCTCCCCCATGGGCCTGTAGTCGTGAATAGTTTTTCCCCCGACCCTATAGGCACCCTGCTCACAATCGATGGTGGTTTCCGGGGTGATTTCATCTTCTTCCAATGCTGCTGCGAGAGTGAACAGCTTAAAGGTAGACCCGGGTTCGTAGGCATCGCATATGACACGATTGCGCCGCTGTGCCGCAGAAAATCGGCCGAACTCATTGGGATCATAGTCTGGATATGTGGCCATGGCGAGTATTTCGCCATTGTGCGGATCCATGACCAATGCGGTCCCTAAACGGGCCCCACTGGCCCTGACTGCCTCACTCAGTTCACGCTCGGTAATGTGCTGAATCAGATTGTCGATGCTCAGGTAAATGTCACTTCCAAGCTTCCCCTTTACCACATGGCGACTACTGCCAAAGCTTCTGCCGGTGGCATCTTTGCGTGTCACAAGGTAGCGTTGCCCGCCAGCGAGGGTGGAATTATAATAGCGCTCCAGTCCTTCAAGCCCCTGGTTGTCGGTGCCGGAGAATCCTACCACCTGCCCGGCCAATCTGCCGTTGGGATACCAGCGCTTGTGTTCTTTGATACTAGCCACGCCGGGAAGCGTAAGTGCTTCAACCTGCTTTGCCTGGTCGCGGCTGACACGACGTTTAAGCCAGATAAAACGTTTATTTGTACCCATCTTCTGGAGTACTGAAGCATAGTCCAGTTCCAGTACACGGGCCAGATCTCTGGCATGAGCGCGGTAGACCTCACTCTCCGGCGGCAATTCCAATTCCTGCCGCATCCGGGTTGGATCCAGATAGAACGAATCCGCTTCCAGGGATACGGCAAGGGCTTCGCCAGAACGATCGTAGATTGCCCCGCGTTGCGGCGTAAGACGCACAATCTTCTGGTGCTGTTCCGAGGCGCGTTCCTGCCATGCCTCCGCACATAAAACCTGCAGATAAAATGCGCGCCCGATCAAAGTCGCAGCCACCAGCACAAACAGAACAATAAATGCCCCAACCCGACGGCGGAGCGCGCGGATTTCACGCTCTTTTGCAGCATCCTCCTTGCGCGAAGGGCGTCGCTTAGATGGTGATGGTCTCGGTGTCTTCAACTGCGTCGTGTGTCCGGAAATTTCCCAGTTCTGAAGAACTGCGCTCCATTGCTCCCTTGTCGAGCTGCTGTCCTTTGATCTGCATAAACAGCGACTGTTGCGGCGCGGTAAAGCTCGCGGCGTACAGAACCACCCCCGCCACCACAACTACGGACAGCGCGGCCAGAAGGCTCAAACGCCCCTTGCGTCGCCGCATCTGCCGCTGAATCCAGAGATCGTTCAACTCGTTCCACAAATCCTTTTTTTCGGCAATATCTCTGCTGTTCATAGCCTCTCTCCTCACTGTGCCGCCACGGTAATGACCTGGTTAGCATCGGGCTGCTGCAATCCCAGACGCTTTGTCGCCACACGTTCTATATAGTCCGAGCTGCTGTACCTGGCTACAGCAACCTGCAACTGCTTATTCACATAGGTCTGCTTGCGTATCTGGCTTTCCAGCTGGGAGATTGCATATTGGTGCTGGGTTATCTCCGTACGCAACCATACATGAAACACTCCGACACACAGCAAAAGTAGAATTGCGGTAATTACGGTGGTTACGCGTACGCGTACCTGCATTATCCCCGGTGGGGTCCATACCATATCAAGCATCGCTCACTCCTTCTCCCGTTGTTCCAACTTCTCCGCCCCACGCAGGATAGCACTGCGGGCGCGGGGATTTGTCCGGGTTTCCTCTTCCTTAGCTCGCAGCCCGCGCCGTGTGAGAACCTTCACCCGCGCTTCTTTGCCACATACACATACAGGCAGGCGGGGGGGGCATTCACACGTCCGCGCCTGGGCGCGAAAAAACTGTTTTACTATACGGTCTTCGAGTGAATGGAAGCTTATAACCGCCAGAACTCCACCGGGATTTAATGCCTCTAATCCCTTCTCGAGACCGGTTTTCAGATGTCCGAGTTCATCGTTTACATAAATCCGCAACGCCTGAAACACCCTGGTTGCGGGATGAATACGCTGCGGTTGTTTCCCTTTAGGAACCGCAGACCTTATCAGTTCTGCCAACTCCAACGTGGTGTGTAGGGGCGTGGCGCTACGCACCTGCTCAATGCGGCGCGCAATCCGCTTCGCCCAGCGCTCTTCGCCGTATTCCCTGAAGATGCGTACCAACTCAGTGGGAGAATATTCATTCACCACCTCCTGCGCCGTAATTCCCTCGCTCTGATTCATGCGCATATCGAGGGGCGCATCGTGCTGAAACGAGAATCCACGCCCGGCAGAATCAAGTTGATGCGATGAGACCCCCAGGTCGAGAAGAACCGCGTCACACCCGGCGATTCCCTCTTGTTCGAGCACTGTGCCAATCTCGGAAAAGTTGGCCTGCCTCAGGCTAACGCGCTCGCCGAACGGGCTCAGGCGTTGCGCCGCAGCATCGAGAGCGCGCTTATCCCGATCAAGCCCGAGCAGGTGTCCATCGGGTGCGGTTGCCTCCAGGATGTGAAAACTGTGCCCCCCACCCCCTACCGTACCGTCGACTACATAAGCACCGGGACGAAGATGGAGCAGCTCAAGCACTTCGTTAAGCAACACGGGCTCATGTCTGAAGTCCGCCGGGGTATCCATCAGAAACCCAGGGTGCCGAGTTGCTCGGTCATGGAGCGCAGACGCTCTTCAGAACGCTCCATCTGTTCTACAAAGCGCACATGGCTCCAGAGCTCGATCTTGTCCGAAAGACCGACAATCACGACCTCTTTTTCGAGGCGCGCAATAGAGCGCAGTGATGCCGGAATAGCGATACGCCCCTGGGAATCAAAACCACTCTGCGCCGCAGGGCTGATACGGCTGCGATAGATTACATCCTTATCCGCGCCATTGGGCATAGCCTCGACATCACCTTTTATTTTTTCCCAGCGCGACAGAGGGTAGGCTACGAGGGCTTCACTGGTACGGGTGACCACAAGCTCATTGTCGCCAAATTCTTCCTGCAACAGGGCGCGCATCTTTGCCGGAATACTCAAGCGCCCCTTTGCATCTATGTTATTGAAGAACTCGCCCGTCAGCCCCACTCTCTACACCCCTTATTACACCTTTTGACACTTTTTGACACCTATAGAAGTGACTATATCCCCGCCGGATAACTGTGTCAAGTTATGAGAAGGGTTAAATCAGAGTTGCAACAAAATAATAAAGAGGATGTAAAGGAGGGTAACTCTGAGGTAGTTGTCCACGCTGTACCCAATACCCCGGGGGTTTAAGGGGAGAGCATTCCTTCTCTTACATCTTTCTTATAGTGGAAAACAGCAGACCCCGCCAGGCGCAACGCCGAGCGGGGTCTGAAACATTCCAAAACATGAAACACCTGCTCTGTTTTAATCAGGTCTTTGCGGCGGGAAGCAACAGTTCAATTAACTCGATGCGGTGCATCACCACCTTATGTGCAGTGAGGGTCATATCCTCAATCTCGCAGCTTTGCCCATCTTCGGGTATCTGGCCCAGATTGGAGAGCATTAGGCCTGCCACGGTAGTGGCCTCCTCCTCGTTGATATCCCGATTGAAACGGCGGTTAAACACCCGCAGAGAAATACCTCCATCAATAAGGTAACGTCCTCCCCCCATGGAGGTAATGCCGGGTTCCTCCATATCGTATTCGTCCTGGATCTCCCCCACAATCTCTTCAAGCACATCCTCGAGAGTCACAATACCCTCTACACCGCCATACTCATCCAGCACCACGGCCAGATGGACACGCCGGCGACGAAACGCCTGGAGCAGCGCCTGAACCTGCTTCGCCTCGGGGACAAAGTAAGGTTCGCGCATCACCTTCAACATGTCGAACTCGTGGGGTTTATCAATGTAGCGCAGGATATCCTTGGAATGTACCAGCCCTACAATATTGTCGGTATCCCTCTTGAATACCGGAAAGCGCGAATGGGTTGACGCGGTAATCTGGGCGAGAATTTCCGGGAAGCCGGCACTGAACTCGACGCCATCGACCTCGGTACGTGGGATCATCACATCCCGCACCCGGATCTGCGCCAACTCAAACACCCCATGCAACATCCTGTGTTGCTCTCCGGGCAGGGACCCGGCTTTTGCGCCCAAGGCTATCATGGTTTGAATTTCATCCGAGGAGAGGTGCTCCTGCTCAGAATCGGCGCGCAATATTCTGGTCAGTACCGCAGAAAACCGGGTCACGAGCCAGATCAATGGAGTCAGAAGGAGTAACACCAGCTTGATCGGGCGCAGTACCAGAAACGAGACCACCTCAGCCCGGCGTGCGGCGATGGTTTTGGGACACACTTCTGAAATAATCAGAATCATCGGTGTAAGAATGGCGATAGTCAACAAATCGCCCCGCTCTCCATATAGTTGGACGAAGAATGTGGTGGCGAGCACCGAAAGAGCGATATTGACAATATTGTTACCTATGAGCAATCCACCCAGAAGCCAATCCGGGCGGCTGAGCATTTTCTCCAGGTCTGCAGCACCGGAGCGTTTCTTTTCCACCAGGTAGTGCACCCGGCTCCGATCCAGCGCCATGAGGGCGGTTTCAGAGCCGGAAAAGAATGCCGACAACATAAAGAGTAAACCCATTGTGGCCAGATCGAACCACATATTTTCGGACATACCTCATCCCTTCCCATAGCAGCAACACCAGACACAGTTCTGAACACTTCGTCACCTTACCGGGCGCTTGGAACAATCCCGCGCCGGTTCTGCGTCTGCAGGAGCATTGTAGCTTAACGGCTTTAAAAAAAGCAATTGGCACATCAGCACAGAGCAGGTTATCATCGCCGCGCGACTATTCACCAGGGTGACAGGAGAAGCCACTCTGGATATTTTCCCGAATCATTCACCCGTATCATTGCGGATATCTTATGTCTTCATCGCAAACTAACCCCCAGGCACAACGGCATCAGGAACTCTGTACCCAGCTACAACATCACAACATTCTGTACTACAGTTATGCCCAACCTGAAATAAGCGATGCACAGTATGACGCCCTGTTTCAGGAACTGCTGGAGCTGGAACAGAAGCATCCGGAACTGGTAACGCCGCAGTCCCCCTCACAGCGCGTGGGGAGCGAACCACTGGACAAATTCACCAGCGTTGAACACCTGGTGCCCATGTACTCCCTCGACAACGCGTTCTCTCCGGCACAACTGGAGGATTTTGAGCGCCGCGTACGCAGTGCGGAAGCAGAAAGCGCAGAATATCTGTGTGAGCTGAAGATGGATGGGGTGGCGGTAGCCCTCACCTACGAACACGGGCGCCTGATACGTGGTGCGACGCGGGGCAACGGCACCCGCGGGGAGGACATAACCAGCAATATCCGCACCATTCAGGCCATTCCGCTCCAGCTGGAACACGATTTCCCCGAATTACTCGAGGTGCGGGGCGAAGTATACATGGAACTCGACACCTTCCATGCATATAATACCCAGCGGGAAGAGGACGGGCTTACCCCCTTTGCCAATCCGCGCAATGCCGCAGCGGGGAGTCTGCGCCAGCTTGATCCGCGGGAGACTGCAAAGCGCCCCCTGAACATCTTCTGCTACGGTGCGGAGATTGTGCGCGGTACTACCCCTGCCACCCAGGAAGAACTGCTCCACAACCTGCAGCACTGGGGGCTGCGTATCAATACAGAGCATCTGTATATGAAAGAAGATATTCCGGAGGTAATTCAGCTGTGTGATGAACTCGATGCGCAGCGGGATCAACTCCCGTATGAGATCGATGGGGTGGTAATAAAGGTCAACAGCCTTGCGGTGCAACAGAACCTCGGCACAACTTCACGCGCGCCGCGCTGGGCGATTGCGTATAAATTTGCCGCACGCCAGGCAGAAACCACCCTGGAAGAGGTTCGCTTGCAGGTGGGGCGCACCGGTGCCATTACACCCGTGGCTAAGCTCCATCCGGTACAGCTCGGCGGTGTAACTATCTCGAGTGCGAGCCTGCACAACTGGGATGAGATCGCGCGCCTGGATATCCGCGTTGGTGATCACGTAGTTGTCGAGCGTGCGGGTGATGTCATTCCGGATGTGGTTCGGGTGTTGAAGGAGCAGCGCACCGGCGCCGAGGAACCCATCCCTATGCCGGAGCGCTGTCCGGTGTGTGGAGCCCCGGTGGAAAAACTCCCCGATGAGGTAGTGCCGCGCTGTCAGGGGCTTGAATGTCCGGCACAGCTGGTGGGGCGGATAAAATACTTTGTATCACGCCAGGCCATGGATATCGATGGCATCGGAGAGAAACTGATCATTCAACTGGTGGAGGCCGGAATGGTTGCGAGTATCGCGGATCTCTATACCCTGAAGGAGAGCGAACTGCTCAAACTCGAACGCATGGGGGAGAAAAAAGCGCACAATATTTTAAGTGCCATAGAGGCAAGCAAGGAGCTCCCCCTGCATCAGCTCCTCACCGGGCTCGGAATCCGCCACGTGGGCGAGAATGCCGCCAAAATACTCGCGCGCGAATTCGGCTCTCTTGCTGCACTCGAGCAGGCAGATACGCAAACCCTGGAGAAAATCCACGAGATCGGCCCCCAGATTGCCGCAAGCGTAGTGCACTTCTTTGCCAGCGTCACCAATCACGAAGTTCTCGCGCAACTCCACGAACATGGATTGCGCCCGAGAAATCCAGAGCCCCGGAAAGCTGAAGGGGCGTTTGCAGGAACAAACGTAGTTATCACGGGCACCCTGGAAGGGATGAGCCGGGCGGAAACGAAGAAGCTGGTTGAAGCCCAGGGCGGAAAAGTTACTAGTAGTGTGAGTAAAAATACCGATTTTGTGATTGTGGGCGAGAACCCGGGGAGTAAGCAGGTCAGGGCGGAAGAAATTGGAATCACACAACTCAATGAAGCGCAACTCCGTGCGCGGGTGACAGGGACTGATGCGTGATTAAAAACACGAGAATGGAGCAATATTGCTATGGCAAGTATAAGTGCACATATAAAGATTGAAGGCCTGGTACAGGGCGTGGGATATCGAGCTTTTACTGCAGATACCGCCCGGTCCCTGGGTTTATGCGGTTGGGTGCGCAACCTGTTGGACGGAAGCGTGGAAGCGCTTTTCGAGGGGGATGAGGACAAGGTGCAGCAGGCCCTGAATGCATGCCGCACCGGACCGCCGCGTGCCCGGGTGGAACATATCAGTATGGATATCAGTCACAGTGAAGGCGAATTCCGCTCCTTCGATATCCGCTACTGATTCACGACGGATTCACTTCATTTCCTGGCGCATTTTCATAGCCAGCGCGTAGGCCTCACTTGCGGACACGGGGTGGATCTGTGCAACCTCTTTGGATATTCGCCGCAACGACAAATCTGTATTCAGGAGCAAGCGCCCCACGGTCTCCCCTACACTCTCCTCCACTTCCTGCGGCGGCTGCGCCCCGAGGAGGAGGACAATCTCCCCTTTGATCCGCTCCCCTTTTGCCCGGCGCGAACCAAAGTGCTCCAGGGCGGCGCGGGCACTGCCGCGGTACAACTCCTCATGCACCTTGGTGAGTTCACGCGCTACCACCAGTTCGCGCTTCTCTCCCAGCAGAGTACAGACATCCTCTAAACATGCCTCGAGACGATGTGGTGCTTCATATGCAATCAGGGTGTGATCAAGAGCCCCCCAGCGCTGCAGAAATGCCGCACGCTGGTTTTTTTTTGCAGGCACAAATCCCACAAAGGTAAACATATCCGTGGGCAGCCCCGCCGCACACAGCGCCGCTATTACCGCGCTGGCCCCGGGGATTGGCACCACGGCGATGCCTGCATCTACACTCTGACGCACCAGCACCGCACCCGGATCGGAGATAGCGGGGGTTCCCGCATCGCTAATGAGGGCGACATTTGCTCCTGCGCAAAGGCGCTGAACCAGATGCTCTCCTTTATGCGCTTCATTGTGGGCAAAACACGATGTCAGGGGTGTGGATATTCCGAAGTGGGCGCACAGCTTGCGGCTGTGACGCGTATCCTCCGCCGCGATAATATCCACCTCGCGCAGAATGCGCACCGCCCGAAACGTCATATCCTCCAGATTGCCGATAGGGGTGGCCACCACGTACAGAATCCCACCCCCGTTTGGGGGCTCTTCGAGTGCTTCAGACATTCAGGGCATCCACCTCTGCAAGCCATATGCTGGCCACAGCGTCACTGGGCATACGCCAATCACCCCGGGGCGAAAGGGCTACGCTCCCGACTTTGGGGCCATCGGGGAGGCAGGAGCGCTTGAACTGCTGAGAGAAAAAGCGCCAGTAGAAATTGCGCAACCACCGCTTGATGGTCGCGGGGGGATACTGCTCCCCAAACGCAATCTGCGCAAGATAGAACACTTTGCGGGGCGCAAACTGGTGGCGCACCACATGGAAAAGGAAAAAGTCGTGCAGTTCATAGGGCCCGACCTGCTCTTCTGTCACCTGCTGGATCTCACCCTGCGCATCCGGGGGAAGTAATTCGGGTGAGATCGGGGTGGCACAGATGTCCTCAAGGGTTGCACGCGTAGCTCCGGAAAACAAGTGCAGCGCACACCACTCCACCATGTAGCGCACCAGGGTCTTCGGGACTCCGCAGTTCACACTGTACATCGACATATGATCCGCATTGTAGGTACACCATCCCAGCGCAAGCTCAGATAAATCACCGGTGCCGATGACGATCCCCCCCTGCTGGTTAGCGATATCCATCAGAATCTGGGTGCGCTCACGCGCCTGGGCATTTTCGTAGGTCACATCATGCTGATCTTCAGGATGGCCGATATCGCTGAAATGCTGGCGCACGGCGGCATCGATACTGATAATACGCTGCGAGATCCCGAGTTGGTCCATCAGATCTTCGGCATTGGACCGGGTTCGCACGGTGGTGCCGAATCCCGGCATGGTTACTCCGATAACCCCACTGCGCTCAAGACCGAGGGCATCAAAGGCACGTACCAGCACCAGGAGCGCAAGGGTGGAATCCAACCCACCAGAGAGCCCCACCACTGCACAAGTAGAGCCGATATGGCGCAGACGTTTCATCAACGCTGTGGTCTGGATAGCAAAAATCTCCTCACAACGCGCCGCGCGATCCGCATCTGCTGCGGGGACAAACGGATGGGGTGAAACCTCGCGCTGCAGCTCCGTATGCTTCCATATCGGGGTATCAATACATATATGCCGGAACTCACGCACAGTGCGAGCTGCGGCAAAACTGTTGTTTTTACGCCGTTCCAGGGCGAGGCGCTGGAGATCAATGTCCGCACTTATCCAGCGGGTATCAAAACCAAAGCGTTCACTCTCAGACAGAATAGTGCCGTTTTCTGCAATAAGGCTGTGCCCTGCAAAGACCAGATCGGTACTCGACTCCCCTGCCCCGGCTGAGGCATAGATATACGCCGCAAGACAGCGTGCCGACTGCGCCTGCACCAGCTGACGTCGATAAGCAGCCTTGCCCAGCATCTCCGGACTCGCGGAGAGATTACACATCAGGGTAGCACCTGCCTGAGCCATGTCGCCGCTGCCGGGGTTCGCTATCCAGGCATCTTCGCATATCTCCACCCCTATTCGGCACTCCCCGGAGCGCGGGTGCTCAAAGAGCAGATCCTCCCCGAAGGGTACTTTACACGAACCGATACGGATTTCGTCACTGGTACGATCATGTGCACTGGAAAACCAGCGCTCTTCGTAAAATTCGTGGGTATTGGGCAGAAAGGTCTTCGGCACCGCTCCGACAATCTTCCCCTGATTGAGTACCACTGCACAGTTATACAGCTTGCCCCCCTGTTCCAGCGGAGCCCCGACAATGATCAGGAGCGGATGCTCGGTACTGAGACGCGCAAGCTGCATCAGGGATGTTTCCACCTGCTCCAGGAGTATCTGTTGAAAAAAAAGATCCGCGCAGGTGTAACCCGTGAGGGCGAGCTCAGGAAACACTGCGACCTGTGCTCCCTCGGCATGGCATTGACGTACCACATCAGATATCTGACTGAAGTTATACTCGATATCTGCGACACGCAGCGCCGGTGATGCGGCAGCCACGCGTAAAAATCCAAGTTCGGTCGTATACGTTTGAGGCATAATTACATTCCTGAGGTTCGGCAAGAAGAGGTAGACAGTTGCGTATTTATACGCCAAAGGCGTCGGGGATATGTTCGATGGAGCATGCGTCAGTGCCGGGCTTTACCAGTACCCCGATAATATCAAAGCGCGGCTGCAGGTCGCTCATATCCGGGTTCTGAAGCAGATACAGCTGCGCGGTGCGAATAATCTGGCGTTGCTTGCGCGGCGTTACCGCTTCGGCACCGCTGCCGAAGGCAGTGGTTCGCCGGGTTTTTACTTCCACAAACGCCACTACCTTGCCGCGCCGGGCGATGATATCAATTTCGCCGCATTTGTTGGAATAATTGGTTACCACAATCCGATACAGACGTTGGCGTAGATAACGCACAGCACGCTCTTCGCCCCATTTCCCCAGTTTGAGACGCGCGTGGGTCACAGATGCTCCTTTACCCCACCGAAGGTGGTGCG
>JAIVHC010000312.1 GCA_020201305.1 Geobacteraceae bacterium | reverse complement strand
AGCGAGGCGGAGAGTGGCGCGCCATCTATGACTCTAAAAGAAGTGCAGGAGGAATTGCGCGTGGCGGCTCAGGAGGTGGAAACCCTGCAGAGCGATATTGTGCAGGAAAAGCATCTGCAGATGCTTTCTGAAACCCTTGAATCGAGAGGGAAATTTATTTTTGCACGCCCCGATAAGCTGCGCTGGGAGATGCTCGAGCCCATAGCCTCGGGGTTCGTTCTTAGCGGAGATACGGGCACGCGCTGGAATGCCCTGAGTGAAGAGGTGGAGGATTTCAGTATTGAATCCGACCCCGTCATGGAAGTGGTAGCGCAACAACTCCTGGCGTGGGCGCGCGTGGATATGGAGTGGCTTAAGACCCGTTACACCATGGAGGTGGTAGAGGCGGAGCCGGTAACCCTGCGCCTCGTGCCGCGCGATCCCGCCGAGGCAGAGATGATCGAATCGTTGACTATTGTGTTTGATCCGCAGCGCAGCCACGTAGCCGAAGTGGTAATGCAGGAGCAGGGCGGAGATTGGACGCGGATGCGCTTTACCCATGTTGAGGTGAATGCCGAACTGCGCGCGCACGCGTTTCAGGCACCGGAGTTTTAATGCCATTTGTTGCGCGCCTGTACGAGTATCTGCGCACGCGCCGGCCGGGGGTGCGTTCTGCCCTGTGGCTATTCCTCGGGGTCCTGATTATGATCTCCCTCCTCAATCTGCGTACTCTGCAGGTGGAGGAAAACATCGGTGGCATGCTTCCGGATGGAGATTCCGGGGTGGGGCGCGATTTTGCTCTGTTACAGCAGGCCCCGTTTGCGCGCAAGGTGGTGATTCATCTGCAGTTGCGTTCCGAGGCAGACCCGCCGCCCGCCGCAGAGCGCATCCTGCTTCACGCCACCACCGATGTGCGCGAACAGCTGCCCGACACCCTGTTTCAGAATCCCATCAGCGGCCCGGCGCAGTTCGATGCCGGGGGGATGCTGCGTGAGTTGGGGTACTTTCTCCCCCGCCTTGCGACCCCGGAAGACCTGGAGCGCATAGAAGCGCGCCTGCAGCCGGAGCGGGTGGAACGTTATCTGCAACGGGCGCTGGAGCAGCTTCTCCAGCCCCAGGGGATGGTGTTGAAAAGTCAGATTCAGCGCGACCCACTTCAGTTCAACCAACTGGCGCAGGAGAAACTCCGGCATCTGAACCCGATTCCGCACACCAGGGTGAGCCAGGGGCATTTTGTGAGTGCGGCAAGGCGTAGTACTCTGATCCTGGCAGATACGCCGGTCGAGATCACCGACGCTGCCGGGGCCCGGGAGCTGATGCAGGCGTTTCGCGCCGCGACCGAAGTGCTCCCGCCAGAGGTGAAGGCAGAGCTGATCAGCGCCCACGCCTATACCCTCGCGAATGCGGAGGTGATTCAGGCGGATGTGCAGCGGGTGCTGCTCCTCTCGGCATTGGGAATCCTCCTTGTGTTTGCGCTGGTGTTGCGTGCGGTGCGCGCGATTGCAGTATATCTGATCCCCCTGTTGGCGATGCTGGGGGCGGTGCAGGTTACGGCGCTAATGTATGGCACCCTGTCCGGGATCACCCTCGGGTTCGGCGCCGTACTCCTCGGGATCACCATC
>JAIVHC010000187.1:6539-26842 GCA_020201305.1 Geobacteraceae bacterium | reverse complement strand
GGAACTGTTCTGATTCAAGGAGAAAGCGGAACAGGAAAAGAATTGGTAGCCCGCGCTCTTCATGAGGGGAGCAGCAGAGCGGATAAACCCTTTATGGCCATAAACTGCGCCGCAGTGCCGGAATCCCTGCTTGAAAGTGAGTTAATGGGACATGAAAAGGGAGCGTTCACCGATGCCAAAACCCAGAAGAAAGGGTTGTTTGAAATGGCTAATGGAGGAACGGTTTTCCTCGATGAGATTGGCGATATGCAAATGGGAATGCAGGCCAAATTATTGCGCGTGTTGGAAGAACGCTCCTTCCGCCGGGTAGGAGGAAGCAAAGAGGTAAGGGTGGATGTGCGCATTATAGCCGCTACCAATAAGGAGTTGCTCCAGGGGATCGAAGATGGTTCGTTCCGTAAGGATCTGTACTATCGCGTCCAAGTTATTCCCCTATACCTTCCTTCTCTGCGCGAACGCCGTGACGATATTCTTCCCTTGGCGCGATTTTTTGTGCAGCGCTTCAATCAGGAGTTTGGCAAGCAGGTTAAAGGATTTACCCCGCAGGCGGAGCGCTATCTGCAGGCGTATGACTGGCCCGGCAACATCAGGGAGTTGCGCAATATCATTGAACGCGAAGTGATCCTCGAAGATGCTGAGTATCTTAACCTGACTATGCTCCCGCGTACTGCTGGGGAAGGGCTTGCCCACGATGGCGCAGGTAAATATGATTATGTTTTACCTCCGGATGGGGTGGATATTGAAATGGTGGAAAAGCAGCTCATTGAACAGGCACTAGAATTATGCTCCAACAATCAATCGCAGGCGGCGCGCAAGTTGAGTCTCGGGATAGATGCGTTTCGCTACCGGATGAAGAAATTCGGTCTGCTGTAAAAAATTCCTTTATCCGCTCGCCTGAAAGGATTCACCCGTGCCACTTGATTCCCCACAGTTGTACATTGTCGATGCTTCCTCCTATATCTATCGCGCATACTACGCTATCCGTCATCTCTCCAATTCCCGGGGGCAGGCATGTAATGCAGTGCTCGGCTTTACCAAAATGCTGCTGAAGGTGATGCGCGATTACCGCCCGGATGAATTGATAGTTGTCTACGATGCGAAGGGACCGACGTTTCGCCACGAACTCTATCCGGAATACAAGGCCAATCGCGCCAAGATGCCGGATGATCTGGTGGAGCAGATTCCCCTTATTAAGCAGGTGGTGCAGGGGTTCAGGTTTCCTGCTCTGGAGATAGAAGGATACGAGGCGGATGACATTATTGCCACGGTGGTGCGTCACTACAGCAGTAAAGATGTTCCGGTAACCATTGTGAGCGGGGATAAGGATCTGATGCAGCTGATAGGGGGAAAGGTCACCATGCTCGACACCATGAAAGACAAGGTGTTTGATCTGGACGCGGTGGCTGAGCGCTTTGGGGGCGGCCCCGAAAACGTGGTTGAGGTACAGGCCCTCGCCGGTGACAGCTCGGATAATGTTCCCGGTGTCCCCGGTATCGGCGAGAAAACTGCGCGCGATCTGATTGAGCGTTTCGGCAGCCTGGAAAATCTTCTTCAACATATAGACGAAGTGCCGGGAACAAAGCGGCGTGAAAAACTTAAGGAATATGCCGCGCAGGCGCGTCTTTCGCACGAGCTGGTAAGTCTCAAAAACGATCTTGATCTCAATCTAGCGCAGATGGAATTCAGTATTCCGGAACCCGATCGCCAGGAACTGGCGCGCATTTTCCAGGAGCTCGAATTCAAACAGCTATACGAAGAGTTTGCCGAGAAAGAGCCTGAGGCAGAGCAGGAGTGCGACTATCTCTGCGTAACTAAACCGCAAGGACTCGAACACCTGGTTGCGGCACTCAAGGGGGCGAAGTACTTCAGCGTGGATACTGAAACAACCTCCCTTGAAGCAATGCGTGCCGATCTGGTGGGGCTGTCGTTCAGTATAGAGGCAGCCCGGGGCTGGTATGTCCCTGTGGGACATCGGGATACGGAGGATGCGGCAGAGCAGCTGAAGCGTGACACGGCGCTGGAGGCATTGCGTCCACTCCTTGAAGATGAAAACCTTGCGAAGGTGGGGCAGAATATTAAATATGATGCGCTGGTGTTGCGTCGTGCCGGAATTGAACTGCGAGGGGTTATAGCGGATACCATGCTGCAGTCCTATCTGCTTTTTCCGGCGTCGCGCTCCCATGGTCTGGATTCCATGGCGCAGGAACATCTGCATCACCGCATGCTTGCGTACACCGAGGTGGTGGGTAGCGGCAAGAAACAGAAATCCTTTGCCGAGGTTCCTCTGCATCAGGCTACCTGTTATGCGGTAGAGGATTCCGACTACACGCTGCGCCTCTACGAGTATTTTGCTCCAAAATTCGACCCGGAAGTGAGTACGCTGCTGAAAGAGGTGGAGCTGCCCCTGTTGGGGGTGCTGGTAGATATGGAGTGGGACGGAGTGCGACTCGATTGCGAGCGGCTCCACGCTCTGAGTGCTGATTTCGGCACGAGGATGGATGAGTTGGAGGAGACCATTTATACAGCCGCAGATACTGAATTCAATCTCAACTCGCCCAAACAGCTGGGTGAGGTGCTCTTCGGTAAGCTAGGCCTGCCGCACGGAAAAAAGACCAAGACCGGATGGTCAACGGCGGTGGATGTGCTGACTCCACTAGCCCAGGAACACGAGATTGTGGCGCAGATCCTTGAGTATCGCTCTCTTTCGAAGCTCAAGGGAACCTATACCGACGCACTTCCACGGTTGATTCATCCCCGGACAAGCAAGATTCATACCTCGTATAACCAGACTGTTACCGCAACCGGGCGGCTTTCCTCCAGCAATCCGAATCTGCAGAATATACCCATTCGCGGCAACTATGGGCCCCGCATCCGCGAGGCCTTTATCCCGGAAGAGGGCAGTCTGCTCCTGGCGGCGGACTATTCACAGATTGAATTGCGCCTCATGGCGCATATGGCCGATGATGCGGGGATGATTCAGGCGTTCAATGCGCATGAAGATATCCATCTGCGCACCGCCCAGCAGATTTTCAACGTCTTTGGCGAGATGGTAACTGATGATATGCGTCGCTATGCGAAGACCATCAATTTCGGACTCCTTTACGGGATGGGGGCATACAGCCTGAGCCGCGAACTGGGCATATCCACTGCCGAAGCTAAGGAATATATCGAGAGCTATTTTGCGCGGTATCCGCAGGTGCTGGAGTTTTTTGAGTTCCAGAAAGAGAGCGCGCGCAAAAATCTGCATGTGAAGACCCTGCTCGGGCGTCACTGCGCCATTCCGGATATCAACAGCCGGAACCGCCAGGTGCGCAGCAATGCCGAGCGCAATGCGGTCAACTATGCGGTGCAGGGGTCAGCTGCAGATCTCATCAAGGTTGCAATGGTGCAGATATGGACCGAACTCAGGCAGCGCAGGCTCAAGACCCGGATGCTCATGCAGGTACATGATGAACTAGTGTTTGATGTCCCTGAAGCAGAGCAGCAAGAGGTGGAAGAGCTGGTTCGGCATACCATGGAGAAGGTTGTAGAGCTCAAAGTCCCCCTCGATGTGAGCCTCGGGTGGGGGAAAAACTGGGCTCAGGCACATTGACTGTTGCCATAACGCACGTGGTGGTTTAATAATCTATACTCACGATTGGGAAAATCCCTGCAAAATCGCTTAATTCGAAGAATTGTACTAAATAACATATGTGGTTGTCGAAGTCTTGGTTCAAGAGACTTGAAAACGCTGGACGCCTGCAGCATGGCACGGGCGTAGACGAGGAGGAAAGCTATGATCAGGAAAATCGGATTTATCGGACTCGGTACTGTAGGCAAATCAATGGCGCAGAATCTGCTGAAGGGTGACTATGACCTGACGGTGCACGACAATAAGGCAGAGGCTGTGGAGGAACTGGTAGCGCTTGGAGCACGCGGGGCTAAAACTCCACTCGAGGCGGCACAAGGCAAAGATATGGTTATTACCGTTCTGCCGCATGAAGAAGAGCTGAAGCAGGCCCTTTCGAGTGAAGGGGGGTTTTTGTCCGGGATTGACCAGGGCACGATTCTGTGCGACATGGGCACCCACTGCCTCGAAATGACCCAGGATGTGGCCGCCGTGGCCAAAAAGCGTGGAATTCTTTTCCTTGACGCCCCGGTGTGGGGAACGCGTGAGCATGCGGCACACGGACTTCTGACCATTCTGATCGGAGGGGATAGGTCGGTAGTGAGCCGCTGCCGCGAGGTGTTGTCATACGTGGGCCTCGATATCATGCACGTGGGTGAGATTGGTGATGCTACACGGATGAAGTTCGTGGTTACCCTGATGCAGTCCCATCTGATGGAGGCGCTCGCTGAAAGTCTGGTTCTGGGAGAGCGTCTGGGGTTCAGCAACGATCGGCTCGGAGAAGAGGACTTCTCTGCGGTTATCAAGGTGTTGCAGGACAAGTAGATTCTCTGTCCGCCGCCGCTAAGCCCGGTGTACATTAGCATTGATAACAGGGGCCGCAATTCGTTTCTACGAGGTACGGCCCCTGTTGTTTTTATCGGCGCGGCTTAAATCCGCCAGGAAATCCCCCCCTTGATCCAGCGCCCCGGTGCCGGTGCGAAGCCGGCTTCAATGTATTCGGCATCAAACATATTGGTAACGGCAATGTGAAAAGTAAGTGCTGAATTTAAATTCCAGTTTAAGCGCGTATCTACAACATTGCTCGAATCACCCTGCAGTCGTTCCTCATATCTGTAGGTTATCTGTTGCTGCAGGGCAGGAGTCCAGTTGAGGTCGGTGCGTACTTGGAGTTGATGGCGCAGGTGGTTGAGGGCGTATTTTGTTTCCAGATTGTCGCTACGCATATCGGTATCCAGATAGGTATAGGCGAACTTTATCTGCTTCACAAAGTCTGTGCTTCGAAATGGGTGGTGAATGCCCATCTCGGTTTCCACCCCCGTAGTGGTAGACTCGGCGATATTGGCTACACGCCAGGGCTGATCTGTAGAACTACGCACCCATTCGATAAGATTATCACTTTCACGCCGGAACAAGGCAATGCTGGTACTGACAGTGTTCCAGGAACCGCGTAACCCCGTCTCCCAGGTTCGGGCTTCTTCGGGTTCCAACTCCGGGTCTCCCACATTCATCGGGGTGTTGTAGTACATTTCTGTATAGGTGGGGATGCGGAACGACTCTCCGAATGAGGTAAACCATGACCATTTCTTATTCAGTGCAAGATTAATATCCATGCCGGGCCAGTACTCCCATCCCCATGCCGAATAATATACCGCTGAGAGTCCTGCACCTACATCTACATGTTCACCCAGCGGGATACGCTGATTGAAGAACAGATTGCGTTGACTTCGATCATGGTCGCCGAGGCTGTTGCTCTCGATCTCCTCCCATTCTGCGCTTATCCCCATGGTGGAGGTGCCGAAGGAGGTGCGTGTGTCGGCGCTGAATTGGGTAATGAATTTGTCGGTGGTGGAGTCATTTTGATACCATTGACCACCTGCGGCATAGGTGTAAGTATCCTCATGGCGTTGATAGCTTAGATGAGGATTCAGATGCCAGTTGCCTGCGTATCCATCCATCCTCGCGTAACCTGTGAGCGTTTCGGTATACTCCTTCTGATCCGGGGCATCGAAATAGAATCTGCTTGCGCCAAAGTCCTTGTCAATGTAGCCGCCACCTATTTCAAGATCTGCAGAGCCAAGTTTTCCTTTGCTGGTTCATCGGGGTCGAAGCCGGATGAGTAACGCTGCGCTGCGCTGAGTCGGTGTTTCCAGGAGCTGGTGGCAAAGGTACCACTCACCCCGCCGTTATAAAAATCATGCTCGCCTGCTTCCAGGTGCAATTGCATTCCGACGGATTCTGGCGCCCGGGTTATGATGTTTATTACCCCCGCCATGGCGTTGGCACCGTAGATGTGTGCTCCCGGTCCCTTGACGATCTCGATCCGTTCAATATCCTGGAGCTGCACCGGTACATTCATGTTGTGATGCCCGGTTTGGGGATTGCTCATGCTGATACCATTGAGCAGAATCAGGGTCTGTTCAAAGCCCCCGCCCCGAATACTCACATCCGCCTGGGAACCTCCATTGCGCCGTTGTATATCTACGCCACTTACATACTCCAGGACTTCATACAGATCGGTAGCGGGCGATGCCTCAATCTGCTCGCGGTTTATCACGTCGGTAGAGCGCCCGATCGTTTCAATAGGTGCGACACTACGGGTTGCTGTTACCATAAAAGTGCCGAGATCAGCTTCGTAATCGGGGGTAGATGCGCGCACTTCAAAAGTATGGATGAGCACCATAAATACGCAGACCACCCACACTAGCCCCCGGTTTGTTGCGCGCCAATTTTTGATCGATATTTCCACTGTACCCTCCATTGGTTAACTGAAAATACTACTAGGTTGACGAAGGTTTACCAATGGAGCAAAATCATGTCAACAGATATATTGAAACACGATGACTTTGCTTCTATAATAAATTGCCTGGCAAACATTTGTTTCAGGCCCTGGAGGAATGGATGGTTTACAACAAAGACGATAAGCAGTTGCTGGAAATGCTGCACCGGCGCAACGAGGAACTCGAAACCCTGGTTCAGATCGGCAAGACCCTCACCTCCACTCTCGACATCGAAGAACTTACCAATATCATAATCGAAAAGGCCAACCTGCTGTTCAAATCCCGCGCCTGGTCCCTGTTGCTGTACGATGAAAATACCCATGATCTTGTATTTGATGTTGTTGTTTCCGAGGTTGCTGCGCAACTTAAGGGGCAACATCTGGCCATGGGGCAGGGGATTGTTGGTTGGGTGGCGCAGCATCGCCGCCCCGCCCTCATTGAAAACGCTGCCACAGATCCTCGATACAACGACTGTGTAGAAGCGCAGACAGGGTTTGAACCGGGTTCGGTTGTGTGTGTCCCGGTGGAGTTTCAAGGGGTATTGCTCGGGGTGATGCAGTTGGTTAATGGTCCGGACGATCCGGTGTTCGACGAAAATGACCTTCTGCTCCTTGCCACCATCTCCGATTATGTCGCCATCGGCATATCCAACGCGCGCAACTTCAGTCGCGTACGTGAGTTGGTGATTACCGACGATTTGACTGGCTTGTTCAATGCGCGCTACTTTGACGAAATTCTCGATATTGAAATCAATCGGGCCCGGCGTTTTGACACCTCAGTTGCTCTGGTATTTATTGACCTCGATCACTTTAAACTGGTCAATGACCGTCACGGACATCTGATAGGTAGCAGTGTAATAGCACAGATCGGGCAACTTATTAAAAATCGCCTGCGTGCGGTGGATTGTGGCGCGCGCTACGGTGGGGATGAGTTTGTCATTATTCTGCCGCAGACCGATAAAATGGGGGCATATGAACTGGTGGTCGATCTGCGTGAACGCATCTACAATCATGTACTGGTTGCCGAGGATAGCACTCCCATACAGGTTACCGCCAGCTTTGGCATCGCCTCCATACCCGAAGATGTAAACAACAAGCTCGATCTTATTCGTCTTGCAGACAATATGATGTATAAGGTCAAAGCGACCACACGCAACGGAATCATGATGGCGTGAAATTCTGGTGGCAGATGTGCACCGGATGTTGTGTGAAACAGGTCGTTTTTGGGGGCCTGTTTTTCTATTTTTGCGACGCCATCATCTATTATTCAGATCCAAGGCAACAAAAATTGCGGAGCAGGGTTATGCATGAAAAAAACAACGTTGAACTGTATCGCCGCACCCTGGAAAAGTGGGGTGAGCAGGCGCAGTATGATCAAGCTATAGAAGAGTGTGCCGAGCTTACCACGGCATTGCTCCACTACCGCAGAGATAAGACTGATGCGAGCACGGTGATAGATGAAATGGCTGATGTAATCCTGATGCTGGGACAGTTGCGCTGGATGTTCGGGGCCGAGGAGGTTGAACGCGCGTTGGAGCGCAAGCGTGCCAAACTCGAAGGATTACTGGCGCAGGGGGATGACGCTTTGCAAGGGGGTGCCGAATGAAGCTGCCTGTGATGGAAGACGGTATTCTGGAGCGACGCTATAAGCGCTTTCTTGCAGATATTCGTCTTCCCGATGGGACAGTCATTACTGCCCACACCCCTAATACGGGGAGCATGAAACAATGTGCAGAGCCCGGTGCCCGGGTCATGTTTTCCTGCAGCGACAATACTCAGCGGAAATACCCCCATACTTTGGAACTGATTCAGGTAGAGGGGAACTGGGATGATATTAACACTCAGCGCAGTAACCGGGTGGTGGAGGAAGCTCTTGCGCAGGGTGTAATTGCGGGCCTGGAAGGATATCGCATTACCCCAGAGCAGCGCCTGGGGGAAAGTCGCATCGATTTTCGTCTCGAACCGCAGCATACAGATGATCGACCTGTATGGGTGGAAGTAAAGAACGTAACCTATATGGGCACCCCTGCATGTGCATGCTTCCCCGATGCGATCACGAAGCGGGGGCAGCGCCATCTGCGTGCGTTACACCAGGCGTGTGCGCGTGCAGAGCGCGGGGTTATCCTGTTTCTGGTTCAGCGTGCCGAAGCGCAGGTGTGTGCTCCGGCTGCGGATATTGACCCGGATTACGCTCATGCGTTGCGCGAGGTGCTTTGCTACGGCGTTGAACCGCTGGCATACCAGACTGAGACCACCCCAGCCCAAACCCGAATCGTGCGGCGTCTGCCGCTTATCGTGTAGTGGGCATGCGCGCCGTAGGTCTGATTACCGAATATAATCCCTTCCACAACGGGCATGCCTATCATGTAGATCAGGCACGTATATGCAGCGGCGCTGAGGTGGTCGTGGCCGTCATGGGGGGACATTTCCTGCAGCGTGGCGAACCGGCACTGGTGGATAAATGGGAACGAGCACGCATGGCGTTGAGTTGTGGAGTGGATGTGGTGGTGGAGCTCCCGTTTCCGTGGGCTTGCAACAGTGCGCCTCATTTTGCCGCCGGAGCGCTGGAGGTGTTGCACGCTTTCTCCCCACATCTGGATTGTTTCTGTTTCGGGAGTGAAAGTGGCAATCTGGACGAACTGAAGCGCATCGCCGCCGCCATTGCGTTCGAGGATGAAGGTGCCCGTGTACGCCATTACCGGCGTGGGGAGAGCTATCCCGCAGCGCGTCAGAGACGCCTGCTGCAGGTCGATAATGCAGGGGGGGCGGATAGTGCAGATGCCCTTGACCTTCATGCGCCCAATAATATCCTCGGGCTTGCATATTTGCGAGCTCTTGCCGCAGCGCCCCATATAGATATGAAGCCCCTGACTATCACACGAATCGGGAGCAGTTTTCACGCAAGCGAACCCCAGAGCACCCACATAGCGAGTGCCACAGCAGTACGTCACATGCTTGAGCAGCAGCAGGATATCACCCCATATGTACCTGAGATCAGTGCGCGCATTTTGGACCAGGCGCAACATGCTGGCAGGATAAGCGACATAGAGCGCTGGTTTATGCTGATAGCGGCGGGTTGTATGGGACAAAATTCTGCCGGTGATGCGCAAATATATCAGTTTCAGCCCGGTTTGCGCGCCCGTATGCTGCAGGCGGCGCTGTATGCAAAAACCTATACCGAACTTGTGGATGGGGTGAAGGCCAGACATCTCACCCGTACCCGGGTGCAGCGCCTGTTGTGCTATATAGGATTGAGTGTAACACCTGCAGAGATGGAGTCGCATCTGGACCAGGGCGTGCCCTTTATCTCCTTGCTGGGTGCAAGTGCCAGGGGGGAGATCTTTTTGCGTCAATGTCGCGCTTCAATGAAGCTCCCAGTGGCGGGTAATTTCTCGCGCCTCAATGCGCACCTCCGGCGTCACTATCGTTCTGCCCCTGCAGCGCTGGCGCAGGCGCGTCAGCTACTCGAACTCCACAACCGCAGTGCGCGCATGTATTCCCTCCTTTTACCCGGATGGAGTGGCGCTTCCCGCCACATGGACTACATGCGCGATCCGCTCCGCCCTACCGGGTCAATAGTATTCTCTTTAAAGCGGGGAGCTGTTCGAGCATAAAGTAGAAGATCGCAAAACAGAAGGTACAGCCGACCGGGAGCTGCCAGAACAGATGCATTTGCTCTGTCGCCGGTATGATCCACAGGGTGAGTGCGGTAAGAGCCATGGTCAGCATGAATGCACTGCGTGCCGCGGTGAAGGCGTAACTGGAGGCCTGGTCGATAATTACTGGAACAATTTCGCCTTGGCTCTGTTCTTCTACATGCGCAACAGCAGTGCGAATCTGCTCCTGCTCAGCAGAAGTGAAAAAATTATGCGCCGCTCGTGCTATCATGATATCTCCTGTGGATAAATGTGTGTGAGGTGTTCCATTACCAGCCGCCGGAAGCGCCGCCGCCACCAAAACCGCCACCTCCGCCGCTGAATCCACCCCCGCCTCGGCCTCCGCCTCCACCGAATCCACCGGGGAAGAAGATAAAGCCTGAACGCCGGCGTCTGGAACCAAAGGGGAGCAGTCCCGGAGCAAGGAACAGAAGCATGATCAGCCATCCGAATGGATTGCGCTTCTCTTTTCCGCCGGACGAACCTGTGCCGGCGTATTCGCCGCGCACACTTGCAGCCATAGCGGCAACTCCGGCTACGATACCTTCTTCAAATTTTCCCTGCTTGAAACGCGGGGTAATCTCCTGGTCGATGATACGCCCGGCGAGTAGATCAGTAAGGCGTCCTTCCAATCCTTTGCCCACCTCTATTCTTATCTTGCGTTCATCCCGGGCAACAAGAAGCAGCGCTCCGTTGTCGCGATCGCTTTGCCCCAGCGCGGCGTTGGAGGCGAGCTCTATGCTGTATTCACTCAGAGCGCGTCCCTGCAGGGATGGGATAGTGACTACCACAATCTGGGTGGAGTCGCTCTGCTCAAACTCACGTAGAAAGGAAGTGAGTTTTTGCTCTATAGCAGCGCTAAGCATGTCTGCCTGGTCTGTGACGCGGGCGCTGATAGTTGTCGGGAGTTGCGGTGCAGCTAGAGATGTTGCGGGGGTGAGGACTCCAAGCATACACACAGTTAGCGACATAAGTATGTTAAAGGCTGTGAGCCTATAAAGGGCGGCAGTTGAAATCAAAATTTCACCTCAGGGACTGTTTCGGCACCAGCTGTGGCACTGAACGGCTCCTTGCGTTCCAGATTCAGAAGAAAATTGTTGGTCAGGTTATTAGGAAAGGTCCGAATCGAGGAATTGAACTCCTGTACAGCGGCATTGAAACGCTGGCGCGCTACGTTGATGCGGTTCTCGGTTCCTTCGAGTTGATGTTGCAGATCGCGGAAGTTCTGACTCGCCTTCAGATCAGGATAGCGCTCCGCTACCAGGAGCAGGCGCGACAAGGCGCCGGACATCTGCTCTTGGGCTTTGGCAAAGCGCTGCATAGCGGCCGGATCATTAAGATCGGCGGCGCTGATGTTGGTCTGTCCTACGCTGGCGCGTGCACGCGTGACATTTTCCAGCGTTTCCTGTTCGTGAGCAGCGTAGGCCTTCACGGTCTCCACCAGATTCGGGACCAGATCCGCGCGGCGTTGATAGGTTGCTTCTACATCCGCCCACGCCTTAATCACCGCCTCTTCATTGCGCTGAATATCATTGTAACCACATGAACTGAGGCTCAACATCAGCCCCAAGGTCAGAACAAGTGCGGGCAGTTTGGTAAATGTTTTTTGCATTTGGCTCTCCCGGCAGTGGCGCTGCAAAGGCTGGTGATATCGCTCAATACAGGCCTGATGCCATGCGTGGTAGAAAAAGTGAGTACTGTTAGTTTGTTAAGAGTGTTGATATTGAAGGAGGAGCGTATAAACTATTAAGAAACCGGGTTTTACTTTTTTCTATTATGTTTTCTATTATGGCCTCAGCCCTTTTGCATTGTCGATACGAACATTTCAATTCAGGCCATTTCGATCCCGGTTAATTATCATGGATGGGAGGATTCTAGCATGCAGACCCTGATCAGTACCACTCCGAAGTTTGATTTTCAGATATGGGGGCAAAGGCTCATGGCCAGATTTCGTTCCCATGTTGTGGCCACCGACTCTGATCAGCTGACCCTGGATGATTTTCTCCACCAGGTGGAGGATGAACTTAATGCCGGACTTAGCGTTTCTGACCACGACATGATCGCATGTACGGCGGGGTGCGGCAGCTGTTGCCGCGTTAATGTGGCCACCCTGAGCCCGGAAGCGCTCAATATTGCCGCTTATTTGCGCCGCACCTGCACTGCTTCGGAATTAAAGCAGCTATGCATGCGAATGCGCCAGATGCTCGTGGCAATCAACGGACTCGACGATGATGAGCGCATTGCCACCAATCAGCCCTGCGCATTTCTTAATGAAGAGAGAAGTTGTTCTATCTATCCGGTGCGCCCGCTCCTGTGTCGTTCTGTCACCTCCACCTGCGCTGAAGCGTGCCGGGCGGCGCTGCGCTCCAATATATTCGAGGAGCGCGGTACCGTGGTGATGAACCTGTTTCAGAAAGACCTTATGGATGCTGCCTTCAACACCCTTGCGCAACTGTGGCACGAGAGCGGGGGTGACAGCCGCAGCCGTGAATTGACTGCGGCTGTGTATCCACTCTTGCAGCACTGATGTAACTATAGAGCAGGTGCCCGCTATAGTGCCGCTCAGGAGTTGCTGGAGCTTCCCCCCTGCTGCATGGCGGCAAACTGCATGAGCTGCTGCATGTCGATACCGCTCTTTTTTACAATCTCCAGCATTACCGGAAGCAGGCGCAGCATAAAGCCTGAATCCTGCAGGGCTTCTTCGGCCAGATCGGGCAGGGCGGTGAGGATGAATTCCTGTTTTTCGGCGGTGGACAGCTGCATAACTTCTTGTTTGAGTTCTTCAACGTTCATGCGTTTTTCTCCTGCTTTTGCGGAAAGGCGATATCGTAGACATCGCTGTAGTCCTTGGCAAAGTGTACCTCCAGCCCCTCGCGCAGATGCTCGGGGAGGTCTTCAAAGTCCTTACGGTTGCTTTCCGGGAATATCAGCACCTTCAAGCCTGTGCGGCGAGCAGCGATGGTTTTTTCTTTCACCCCGCCGATGGGAAGCACCTGTCCCGTAAGGGTCAGCTCTCCGGTCATCCCGAATTTTTTGCGTACCGGTTGATTCGAGAGCATGGAAAGAAGCGCTGTAGCCATGGTGACCCCGGCAGAGGGGCCGTCTTTGGGCGTGGCTCCGGCGGGGACATGCATATGCACAAAGTGGTGGTCAAAGAAGTCTTCCTGCATGCCGAAATGTTTGAGATGCCCCATCACAAACGAATAGGCGATCTCGGAGCTTTCCACCATAACCTTCCCCAACTGACCGGTCTGCTTGAAACCTTTGTTATTGGTTTTAACCGCAGTCGCTTCAATCTGCAGGGTTACACCCCCCATGCTGGTCCACGCGAGTCCCGTTACCACACCCGGGACATTCTCAAACACCTCATCCTGGCTGAAAACCGGTTTACCGAGATATTTTTCGAGATCCTTTTTGTGCAGGATGATTTTGTCCCTCTCCTCATCGCAGAAGGCCATGGCCGCTTTACGCATGATCTTTTTGATGCGGTTTTCGAGTCCGCGCACTCCGGCTTCGCGCGCATAGTCGTCCACAATCGCTTCGAGGGCATCCTTGCGGATACTCACTTGTTTGCGTGTCAGACCGTGAGTCTCTAAGACTTTCGGGATCAGGTAGCGTTTCGCGATTTCTACCTTCTCCGTCATGATATAGCCCGAGAGACGGATAACCTCCATGCGATCAAGTAACGGCGCAGGAATGGTGTCGAGTTGATTGGCGGTGGCGATAAACAGCACATTGGAGAGATCGAAGGGGACATCCATGTAGTGATCGCGAAAGCTGTTGTTCTGCTCTGGATCCAACACTTCGAGCAGCGCTGAAGCCGGATCTCCCTGAAAGGATGCGCCGATCTTGTCGATTTCATCCAGCATCAGCACCGGATTCGCACTCCCGGCCTGTTTAATCGCCTGGATAAATTTGCCCGGCATCGCCCCGATGTAGGTGCGTCGATGCCCCTTGATCTCTGCTTCATCGCGTATACCCCCGAGGGAGAAGCGATAGAAGTTGCGTTTCAGCGCGTGGGCGACACTTTTTCCGATGGAGGTTTTTCCCACACCGGGAGGCCCAACTAGGCACAGGATGGAGCCTGAGATATCCCCCTTCATTTTGCCTACGGCGATAAATTCAAGAATGCGCTCTTTAACATCATCTAGGCCGTAGTGATCCGAATCCAGGGCCTTGCGTGCTTTAGCAACGTTGTAGGAGTCCCTGGTATGCTTTCCCCATGGGAGCACGGTGAGCCAGTCGAGGTAGTTGCGGCTGACGTTGTATTCCGGCGAACTGGGTTCGATGAGCTGAAGTTTTTCAATCTCCTCATTGATCGCTTTCTGCGCTTCATCGTTGAGCTTGAGGTCCTTGAGGCGTTCAGTAAACTTCTCTATCTCACTGGTTTTCCCCTCTTTCTCCAGGCCGAGTTCTTTTTTGATCGCCTTGAGCTGTTCACGCAGGAAGAACTCGCGCTGCTGGGAAGAAACTTTTTTCTCAATCTGTTTGGAGATTTTGCTCTGCAGACGTGAGACCTCGAGCTCTTTTTTCAGCAGAATAAGCACCTGGTCGATACGCTCGTGCACATCAAAGGTCTCGAGTACCTTCTGGAGTTCCTGTCCATCAGCAGAGGTGAGGTTGGCGGCAAAGTCGGCTAGCTTGCCGGGATCATCCATGCTGGAGCGTCCGAGAAACATCTTGATCTCTTCAGAGTAAAGAGGATTGATCTGCACCAGTTCCTTGAGGGTGGTGATTATCGCCATGGAATACGCCTTGAGCTCTTCGCGCTGGGCGTCTTCAGGGGTTTTAAGGTACTCTACACTCCCTACCAGACCATCCTCGGTTTCGTAGAGGCGTTTGATGGTGAAGCGCTCGAGGCAGTTGACCAGAACCTGAATGTTCTCCTCTTCGCTTTTCATGATTTTGACGATCTTCCCCACGACTCCAATAGGGTGAAGATTGTCCGGCTCATCTTTGCCTTCAATATTGATCAAAATATTGGGAAACGCCGGGCGCGGGCGCAGAGGAATGATGGGGATCTGCTCCGGCAGGACATCGGAAGCGAGGAGCAGCTCTTCGCTGATTTCACCTATATCTTCAAACTCCTCGTCGTCTTCAAACAAGGTTTCTTCGTCTATGTCGTCGTATTCTTCGCTCATAAAACAGCAATCCCTTTCAAGGCGTGATTATTAAGTGATTTTTCAGACAGTAATCACTGCTCTGGAGCATGTCAACCATCCCCGCACTTTTATGCCGGGGCTTGATGTTTGTCTTGAAGTGGAGTCAGCGCAGGAATGGACTTTGCAGACTGACGTGGGCAAAAAAGCGGCGTAATCAACTGTCCACTCTTTCCTTAACACCTCATGGGAACATGGCCTGAATGAAAATACCAATGGTCTGATTCGTCAGTTTCTACCGAAAGGAAAGGATCTTTCTGAAGTGTCCGACGAAGAAATCTAGAGAGTAATGGACAAAATCAACAACCGCCTAGGAAATTCCTTGGCTTTAAAAAGGTATTTTTTGGAATCAATCCACCGGTTGCACTTACGACTTGAATCCGGGAACTAAAAGCATGGTTAGTGCTTAGTTGTATGCGGGGGTATGTCAATGATGGGAAGAAAGGGGGCAGCAGCGTTCGCAGGCCACCATAATATGGTTTGCCATCCCCCGTCCCAGTGCGACGTTGCTCCCTTTAAGTGAAATAACCATAGGACCGCGGCCGCACGAAATAATACGAATCTCTTCGCCGGGTATCAGCCCCATCCCCTGCAGGCGTTTGCGTAAATCGGGGCAGCCACTGAAACCCTGCACATAGACCACTTCGCCACATTTACATTGTGATAGAGGACACATGAGTTTACAAAATCCGAGGTAAATAAATTCCGTTGCTACAAAAAATCCAGCTATCCAGTTCTCAAAGTATTAAATTAGAGCGCAGAACTGAACAGGCAGGCAAAGCTGCTGTTTTTCTAAGTCAGGTCGCCGATATATGCTGCAATCTGCACGGGCGATAATCGGTGTAAGTGTAGAGAGGTGAATGGCGAGCGTCAAGATGATAATCCGGCGCCGAACCCTTTGCGTTGAGATCTGGATTTTGCGCGCGCCTGCCACATCTTTTTAGCCCCCAGTGCTACCAGATACGCTATCCCGCTCAGAACCGCGGTGCTTGCACCCGCAGGTAGATCCCAGGTGAAGGAAAGACCGAGGCCGATACTGGTAAGCATACCTCCCAGCAGGGTTGCAATCAGCATCATCAACGCCAACGAGGTGGAAAACAGGCGTGCACTTGCTGCAGGCAGGGTCAGCATAGCGATCACCAGAATCAGGCCCACAATCTGAATCAAGATTACCACCGTGAGAGCAACCATGCACAACAACAGGGTGTGTACTGCTGCCACCGGGATGCCACGGATGGTGGCAAATTCGGGGTCGAAACACACGAGCACCAGTTGACGATAGAATAGCAGCGTAATGGCGATAATAGCCACATCGAGGATAGCGATGAACAGCAGATCCTGCTGTGAAATCATCAGCACATTGCCGAACAGATAACTCATCAGGTCGACGTTGTAACCCGGTGTTTTTGCGATAAACAAAACCCCGGTAGCCATACCCACGGCCCACAGCGCGCTGATGATGGTGTCTTCCTGCTCGGCTGCATGGCGACTGACTGCACTGATAATAAATGCTGCTATAAGCGCGCTGATGAGAGCGCCCCCCATGGGAGGGTGCCCCAGATAATACGCAATACCCATTCCGCCAAGGACCGTATGGGCGATACCACCCGCCATGTAGCCGATACGTCGCACCACAACAAATGCTCCCACAATGCCGCATGCTATGCTGGCCAGCAGGCCGCCTAGAAGGGCATGCATGAGAAAATCGAAACTCCCCAGAGCACTGAAAAAATTCATGGGCGTACTCCGGCATCGAGATTGGTTTCGTGTTCCACGCGCGAGAGGGGCATGCCGTAGATCTCCTGCAGAAGTTCGTTTTCTACCGGTGAGGTGGAATGGCACACCAGGGTACGGTTGAGACATGCAACACGAGTGACACAGCGGGTGATAAAACCGATGTCGTGGGATATCAGGACGATGCTTACCTCATCGTGGAGGCGGTGGAGAAGGCCGAAGATGTTTTCGCCCTGATGGGGGTCAATGTTGGCGGTGGGCTCGTCCAGCAGAAGCAGTTGGGGATCGCACGCCAGCGCACGAGCGATGAGGACGCGTTGGCGTTGTCCTCCCGAGAGGGCGGTCATGGGCAGATCCTGCAGATCCAGAATGTCGGTGCGTTCCATCGCCTCCGCAGTTTTCAGTCGATCGGTGCGGGTGTAGAAAAACTGGTGTTTGCGGGTGCCGAAGCGTCCTTGCATCACGGTGTCGCGCACCTTGATGGGGAATTTACTGTCAAAGGTGGCAAACTGGGGCACATACCCGATCAGGGGGCGTGCGTGCTCGGGGGTGCGCCCCAATACGCGGATCTCTCCGGTGTCGGGTTCGAGGAGTCCCAGAATCAACTTCAGCAGGGTGCTTTTTCCGCCTCCGTTGGGGCCCACAATGCCGAGGAACTCATCCCCGCGCAGGGTGAGATTTATATCCTTGAGCACCTGAACCTGCGGATAAGAAAAGCTGATGTTGCTGATCTCGATGCTCGGGCTATTCATGGAGCCAGACTCCGGACCAGGGTTTGCGCGGTGATACGCAAAGACTCTGCCAGATTGGCAGCAAGCGGATCCAGGGTCTCTATGCTTGCACCGGTCTGGGCGGCAATGGCGCGTGCCGCCTTGGTGCTAAACTGCTCCTGTACAAAAATCACTTTTATTGTTTCCCGTCTGGCCTGTTCTATTAAGTCAGCGAGATGGGCTCCACTGGGTTCCTTACCGTTCTTTTCCAGTGCAATCTGCTGCAGGTTGTAGCGCGCCGCAAAATAGCCCCAGGAGGGATGAAAAACCATAAAAGTGCGCTGCTCCAGGGGGGCAAGAATCCCTTCGATCTCGCGGTGGAGCTGCTGCAGTTCGCTACGCAAATGCTCCAGGCGCGTAGCGTAGTACTCGTGTTGATCCGGATCCATCTGCTGCAGCTCTGCCGCCATGTTTTCTGCCATGCGGATGCAGCGCACGGGGTCAAGCCAGATATGGGGATCGATACTTCCGTGCTGATGTCCATGCCCATGATGGCGGTGGTTTTCAAGTTCGATGTGTTCTATCCCTGCGAGGGTGTCTGCGATCACCAGATCGGGGGCGCGCAGGCGCAAGCGGGGGAGCCAGATTTCTTCAAATGGTACACCTATAGGAAACAGAATGTCCGCACTTACAATTTCCAGCATCCGGCGTGGTGATGGATCCCAGGTGGTGGGGTTCTGCCCCGGCCGAATAACTACAGTTACTGTACTCTCAGGCGTTTTGAGTTTCTGAAGCAGATATTTCTGTGGTGCCACACTCGCGACCAGCTTGAGCCCCGGGGTGTCATTTGCTCCCAACGCTTGAAAAGGCGTAAGGAGGCATATCCCGCAAAATATCAGGCTTAGAAATAAATATCTGCGCCCCGTGGTGCATTCACCTCCAGTGGCGCAGGATTTAGGCTTGGCAATCTGCAAAATAGAATGTAGGTTCTTGACTGGAATACTCAAATTCATTTCACTTTAAGGAAAGGGTTAATCTGTCATGCTAAAACATCTCAGTGTACTCGGAGTAATAGTATTACTCTTGCTTGCCGGATGCAAGGAAACACCAACAGGAAGCGCTTCAGCTCCAGAAGGGAAGGCAGGAGCTCAGGATGTGAATCTCGAAACCCAGGAGCAGAAGGTGAGTTATGCTGTGGGCCTGGATATCGGCACCAGTTTTGCGGGCAACGGAGCTGAACTCGATACTGATGCATTGCTGCTTGGGGTCAAAGATGGGCAGGATGGCGAGGAGCCGCGGCTGAGTGAAAAAGTTATCCGCGAGACCATCATGAACTTTCAGCAACAGATGCAGCAGAAACAACAGGAGAAGATGAAGGCACAGAGCGCAGAACAGAAAACCGCCTCTGAAGCTTTTCTGGCAGAATTCGCGCAGAATCCCGACGTGGTTACTCTTGACAGCGGTCTGATGTATGTGGTGGAGCAGGAAGGCGATGGCGCCAGTCCCGCAAACAGTGATATTGTCAAGGTTCACTATCGCGGCACCACTGTAGATGGCACCGAGTTTGACAGTTCCTATGAGCGCGGCGAACCGGTTGAGTTTCAGGTTGATCGTGTAATCCCCGGCTGGACCGAAGCGCTGCAGTTAATGCAGGAGGGGGATAAATGGCAATTGGCAATCCCTGCGGATCTGGCTTACGGGGCGGAAGGTCGTGGTGGCATTATACCCCCGGAAGCTGCGTTGATTTTTGACGTGGAATTGCTTGAGGTGACACCAGCACCTGAAGGTGACGAGAAGTAATTTTGATGGCGTCGCAAAAACTCACCAACTGCTGCGTTGTTGTAATTATCTCGTTGCTTCGACGTACGTAAGTACGCCTCATTGCTCGATAATCACACGCCTTGCATTTGGCGCTTTTTGCTTAGCCATCTAATTTTGTACTTTCTGCGAAAGCATCAATTTTGGCAAAATGTCAGAAAATAAGAAAAGCCCATCCCGTAATAAATTAATCCGGGATGGGCTTTTTCAATAGAGTGAAATAAGGGCTGAGATTACGCCATAGTGTCAAGTAGGCTCCCTTGCATCGTGTTTGCAGTGCCCACGGTCTGCAGGTTAGCCTTGTAGGTCTGTGTGGTCTGCTGGCTTTCGAGCATCTCGGTGGCGATATCCGTGCGGGACGGCTGGTTTACGTTTCTGGATGCATCAACCGGTTCCTGCGGCGCAGGCGTATCTACGCTTGCGTTAACGCCACCCTGTATCCCTTCCTGCGAGACTACACGGCTGGGTTCAAATCCGGCTGTATTGCTATTGGCAACATTGTTTGCTGTTACCTCCTGCCGGGTACCTTGTACCTGCAGGGCTGATACGGCACTGTTGACTGCACTGATCATATAGCACCTCTCATATTCTGTGTTTAACTTGCTACCTTCCACAATAGAAAAACGCACTCTTAAAGTCAAGAATCGCGCAATTATATTCTTTTTATGTCCAAGCGTCGGTGTTGTTTGCTGCTGGTTTATACCTAACTGGAGGAGGTTTGTCGCTGCATGGAAAAGCAATGTTCAGGTTGGAAGGGGGGTGAATGTTACCCTTTGTGGGTGTATAAAAAGTTAGAGTACAAGGCTGTAATGGCGGGGGGGGGTGGGCGTAATACAAAAC
>JAIVHC010000187.1:0-6493 GCA_020201305.1 Geobacteraceae bacterium | reverse complement strand
GTTTTGTATGCTTAGCTTTTTTGTCAGGAAGTGCTTATTTTACGTGGCACTCTTTACAGCCTGTGGGACCCTGGCCCTGATCCTTGTGGCAGCCCATGCAGTTCGCGTGGTAGGCCTCTTTGGCAGAAGATGCCTTCTCACCGTCGTGGCACTCTTTGCAGCCTTTCATGCCGGCGTGGTGGCAGTCTTTACAGCCCATGCCTTTATGCAGGTCGTGGTCAAAGGTTACATTGCCCATTTTGGTTTCATAGGTGTATACCTTGGCTGCGTACACGCTGGTCGCTGCAAAAGCAACGAGCATCAAAGCAACTAACAGTTTTTTCATGTCTTTTCCTCCTAAAGTAAAAAATAATCCGACAATACTTACGTAAATTAAACGAAAACCTGTTACAGGTCAAGGCAAATTGTATACGATTTTTTGCTGCTAATCTCTTGTGTAAGGGGTTTAGTCTGCTGGATAAGTGGTTGTTTTTTGCATTGTTGCTGTTGACGATGAGGGACGGGTGCGCAATGCATCAGGCTTTAATGCTTTCGCAGAAAGCACAAAATTAGATGGCTAAGCAAAAAGCGCCAAATGCAAGGCGTGTGATTGTCGAGCAATGAGGCGTACTTACGTACGTCGAAGCAGCGAGATAATTACAACAACGCAGCAGTTGGTGAGTTTTTGCGACGCCATCAGGCTTTGGCGCATAAAATTTGCACCCGGAATATGAACTCTGCTACGATTGAGGGTTAGTAGTTGGGCGTGTAGTTTTATTTATGGGGCAATTCGAGTTCTGGAGGGCAGGCATATGGATCGTAAAATACAGGTATTGCTGGATACAGTAAAAAAACTTCTGCGTCGCAATGCCATGCCCAATTTATCCAACTTACTCCAAAAGACCCATCCGGCGGATATTGCCCATCTGTTTCGCTATTTGGATATTGCCGAACAGCAGAAGCTCTTCAATCTGATTAAGGATGTCAACGATGCCGCCGAAGTGCTGGCTGAGATTGAACACAGTATCAGTGCGCAGATTCTCGATGAGCTCGACACCCAGCGCTCAGTGGAGCTCCTGCAGGCCATGTCGCATGATGACTCCGTCGATATTATTCGCAATATGCCTGATGAAATGGCGGATGAGATTCTCAACCTCATGCAGGATGAGCGTTCTGAGGAGATCGAGAATCTCATGCAGTATGATGAAGATAGTGCCGGTGGGATCATGTCCACCAACTACTTCAGCCTCAATGAAGAGCTCACCGTCAAGCAGGCGATCGAGGCGCTCCAGGAAGCCAAAGACGCGGAGATGGTGTTTTATGTATATGTGGTGGATGAGTATCGCCACCTGGTGGGGGTACTCTCGCTGCGTCAGCTCCTGACCGTGGCTCCGAATAAAATCCTGCGCGATATCATCAGTGGCGATGTGATCAGTGTTCACGCTGACGCGGACCAGGAGGATGTGGCGCGTTGGGTTGCCAAGTACGATATTCTCGCGATCCCTGTTGTAGACGAGCAGAATAAGCTCCTGGGTATTGTAACCGTAGATGATGTTATCGACGTTCTGCGCGAAGAGGCTACAGAGGATATTTACAAGATGGTCGGCGCCAGTGAAGATGAACTGTTGTACGGCTTCAAAGCGTTCCGGATTGCCGGATTGCGCCTTCCGTGGTTGCTGGTAAACCTTTTGGGGGGAGTAGTCACTGGATATCTGCTGTGGTGGTTTCAGGTCACCCTGCAGGAGGTTATTGCCCTGATCTCTTTCGTCCCGGTTATCACCGGTATGGGGGGGAATATTGGAGGGCAGTCCGCCACCATCGTAGTACGCGGTTTTGCCACCGGGCGCATCGACTTTTCCACCCTGACGCAGGTATTTTTTAAAGAGCTGCGCGTCGGTATTATAATGGGGGTGGTGTGTGGTTGCGTAGTGGGCTGCATTGGTTGGATCTGGCACGGCAATATTTATCTGGGGCTGGTAGTGTGTCTTGCGATGATGATCTCCATGACTGTTGCCGCCACCATGGGGGTGATGGCGCCGGCCTTTTTCAAGCGCATCGGCGTAGACCCCGCTATCGCTTCGACTCCCTTTGTGCAGACAGCCAACGATATTACCGGTATTCTCATCTACTTCAGCACTGCAACCCTGTTTATTCAACATCTGAGTCCCATCAGTGGCTGAATGGGTATGAAGGTGCGGTTAAATTAATGGCACTGCAGAGCTCAATCATATCCGAAGCCCTGGTGGTGCGCTACGTCAACTACGGCGAATCGGATCGCATTGTAACCATCCTCACCCCCGACCACGGTCTGTGTAGTGGTTTTGCGCATGGCGCACGCAACAGCAAGCGCCGCTTTGGTCCTGCACTTCAGCTCTTCAGCCGTATAAATATCCTGTGGCAGGAGGGGCGCTATGGTTCGCTGCGTTTACTCAAGGAGGCCGAGCTCCTCGAACCCGCGGAGCGAGTGATGCCGAACCTTGAGGCATGGGCATTGGCCGCCTACGCCAGTGAGTTGGTGGTAGCTCTGTTTCCTGAAGAGCAGGCAATCCCGGAGGTTTATTCCCTGTTGCGTTCCTGCTTCGATACCCTTACGAAAGGCAGCCGATTGGGAGAGATTCGTATTCTTTACGAGTTGCGCCTTCTCGGTGTTGCCGGTCTCCTTCCCCATTTAAGCCACTGTGCACGGTGCTGGTGCACCCTGGGGGAGGCGCAGATGTACTTCGATCCTGAGCAGGGCGGGACTTTGTGTCGATCCTGCAGTGGCGCAGCAGGTCTGTTGCCGGTATCTCCATTGACCTTGGGAAGTCTGGCGCGCCTTACGCGTTTGGAAATGGGCAGGATCCACGGAGCGCGCCTGAGTCCCCTTACTTTGGAGGAGGGCCGCGCTGTTATTGACGCCGTGCTCTATAATACCCTCCAGCGGTCACCACGGAGTGCACCTTTTATTGACCTTTTTCACCCCCTGTCTTGATCTATCCAGTTGCGCCTCATCCGGGCTGGAAAAGCTGTTTACCCCTGGAACTTTAGTGTTTTTATCCCGGGTTTCAGTACGGCTAAAACGCTGGATAACCAGGCTTTTAGCTTGACACAGGCAGGCAAAAGGTCTAGTAGTTTAAGCTTTTGAGGCAATAGCTGATTTTATTGCGATTGCAGTATTTTTCTGCACTGAATTAAATTGGTTCATTCATCCCCAACCGATACGGAGGTTTAGCAGTGACGTTTCAGGATTTAATTCTGTCCTTACAGAACTACTGGGCACAAAAAGGGTGTGTTATTCAACAGCCCTACGATATAGAAAAGGGTGCCGGAACCTTCAATCCTGCGACCTTTCTCCGCTCTCTGGGTCCCGAACCCTGGAATGTCGCATATGTAGAACCTTCCCGCCGCCCTACCGATGGGCGCTACGGCGAAAATCCCAATCGCCTCCAGCACTACTACCAGTTTCAGGTTATTCTTAAGCCATCTCCCCTTGAAATTCAGGATATGTATCTCGACTCTCTCAAGAGCTTCGGCGTAGATCCGGCCGCCCACGATATACGTTTTGTAGAGGATGACTGGGAATCCCCGACTTTGGGTGCATGGGGTCTGGGCTGGGAAGTCTGGCTCGATGGCATGGAGATCACTCAGTTCACCTATTTTCAGCAGGTAGGGGGGATTGATCTGAAGCCGATTTCAGGCGAAATAACTTACGGCTGTGAGCGCATTGCCATGTATCTGCAGGGGGTGGACAATGTCTATGACCTTGAGTGGGTTGATGGAATCAAATACGGCGATATTCACCACCAGACCGAGGTGGAATTCTCCGCGTACAACTTCGAGGAAGCGGACGTTGATATGCTCTTCAAGCTTTTTGATATGTATGAGCAGGAATGTATCAAGTTGGCGGAAAAGGAGTTGGTGTTCCCTGCGTATGACTTTGTTATGAAGGCCTCCCACGCCTTCAACCTCTTGGATGCGCGCGGAGCGATTTCGGTAACGGAGCGCGCTCACTACATCGGGCGGGTGCGTAACCTTTCACGTCGCTGCGCCCGGGGATACGTGGCTCAGCGCGAGAAACTCGGCTTTCCTCTGCTCAAATAGAAGTAGAATCCAAACACGATAATATCCGTCCGCAGGCCCTTTATGTCCCTTGCAGGGCGGCGAAGTATATGGAGCATTAACATGGCTAAAGAACTTTTCCTTGAAATAGGCACCGAAGAGATACCTGCGGGATTTATCCCGGTGGCCCTGCAAGATCTGGAGCGCATGTTTCGTGCCGGGTTTGAACAGGCCCGGATCCCGTTCGGGGAGATTCAAACCTTTGCTACCCCGCGCCGTCTTGCCCTGTGCGTGACTGAGGTGGAGGAACAGCAGGAACAGCAGCATATTGAAGCTACCGGGCCCGCACTGAAGGTAGCTTTTGACGAACAGGGCAATCCCACCAAGGCTGCCCTTGGTTTTGCACGCTCCCAGGGAGTGGAGGTAGCTGACCTCACGGAAAAGCACACCGAAAAGGGCACCTATCTCTTTATCTCCAAGGTAGTCGATGGACAAGCGGTTGCGGGGCTTCTTCCCGAACTCATGCAGCGTATTGTAAGTAACTTGAGTTTTAAAAAATCAATGCGCTGGAAGGATCTGGACATACGCTTTGCGCGTCCGGTGCACTGGTTGGTCGCTCTCTACGGCGGCGAAGTGGTACCTTTCAGCTTCGGCAACCTCGAGAGTGGCAATGAATCTCGCGGGCACCGCTTCATGGCTCCCGGACGTTTCTCAGTCAACTCCTGTGACGAGTATCTCACCCAGTGTCGCGCGCACCACATCATTGTCGATCCGCAAGAGCGCAAAGAGATTATCTCTTCCGGAATCAAGGCTATCGCGGCAGAGGTTGGGGGTACCCTGAATCTGGATGAGGAACTGCTTGATGAGGTGGTTAATCTGGTTGAATATCCCGTTCCGTTGTGCGGGCATTTCGATGAGACCTTCCTCCAGTTGCCTGACGAGCTTCTGATTACGAGCATGAAGGAGCATCAGCGCTATTTCACCCTTGCGGACAAAGAAGGGAAACTCCTGCCCCGATTTATAACCATCTCCAATATTGAGGCAACAGATCCGCAGGTAGTGGTAAATGGCAACGAGCGCGTGTTGCGTGCGCGCCTCGCGGATGGGATGTTCTTCTGGCACGAGGATCAAAAGCAGAAGCTTGAATCACGCCTTGCTGCCCTGAAAAATGTGGTTTATCAGAAACAACTCGGCACCAGTTACGAGAAAGTGCAGCGCTTTAGTGCTCTCGCATGCCATCTGGCCCAAAGCCATGATCCGGAGAGCGTCGAGCTTACCCAGCGTGCCGCAACGCTGGCCAAGTGCGATCTGGAAACCGGAATGGTAAACGAATTCCCCGAACTCCAGGGCATTATGGGGCGTGAATATGCCCTGCTGGAGGGTGAAAATGAGCGGGTAGCCCGCGCTATCTACGAACACTACCTTCCTATTCAGGCCGGAGGAGATCTGCCGGGCGACAATATCGGCGCATTTGTCTCTATCGCAGATAAAATTGACACCATTTGCGGCTGTTTTGGTGTCGGCCTCATCCCTACGGGGACAGCTGACCCCTATGCCCTGCGACGCAGTGCTATCGGGATATTGAACATTATCCAGGAGCGTGGATTCGAAATCTCAATTCCGGAACTGGTGCATATGGCAGTAATCCAACTTGAAGCAAAGCTCACCCGGCCCGTTCAGGAGGTGGAGTCCGATGTGGTGGAATTTATCCGTCTGCGCTTTGTTAACATGCTTATCGCCCAGGGGATTGCCCCAGATGTTGTAGATGCAGTCCTCAGCGCCGGATTTGAGCAGATCCGTGATGCACGCCAGCGCGTAGATGCGCTGAATACCCTGAAAAAGCAGGATGATTTTGAGCCTCTTGCGTCGACCTTCAAACGGGTTGGAAACATTATCAGTGGTGGAGTGGAAGCGCAGATTAATCCTCAGCTGTTTGAAGCTCAGAGCGAGAATGATCTTCATGCCGCCCTGAATGATGTGCGCATCCGTGTAGATGCGGCTATGCAAGAGGGCAAATATCTCGATGCGTTACATGCCATCGCTACCTTACGTCCTGCGGTGGACTCTTTCTTTGATGATGTAATGGTTATGGCCAGGGATGAGCAGGTTAAAACCAATCGCCTGGCTTTACTTACTGAGGTTTCCAGTCTGTTCAGTGGTCTGGCAGACTTTTCCCGTCTGACGGCTTAAAGCAGACACTAGGGCAATTATCTGAATTGATTTATTTACACGAGTGAGGAGGATGTAAGATGGCAGTCAAATATGTGTATTTCTTTGGCGATGGAGAAGCTGAAGGCACTACGGAGATGAAGAATCTGCTGGGGGGGAAAGGGGCAAACCTGGCTGAGATGACTTCGATCGGCCTGCCCGTACCCGCCGGTTTTACCATTACCACCGAGGTATGCACCGAGTTCTACAAGAATGAGCGAGAATATCCTGCCGCTTTGCAGGAAGAAGTAGAGCAGAATCTGCAACG
>JAIVHC010000186.1 GCA_020201305.1 Geobacteraceae bacterium | reverse complement strand
GCTCTGGTGGCTGCGTAAATGCCCATCGTCATACAGGGGCAACTTGGCCAGGAGTTTTTTAGTGCAGTGCAGGTTGATCATAGAGCTTCCTCCAGGATTTTTTCGGCGTCGGGGATTCGGAGTTCGCCGGAGAGGAGTTTGGGGAGGAGGGTGTCACCTAGTCGGGCAAGCTCCGTGTTCATCCGCGACAATCTTGCCTGCTTTTGGATATTGCTAGCAATGAGCCTCCTAAAAGCTTTGAAGAGTTCGCTCGAAGGAGTAACAAGGGGCTTAACTATTAGCTCCATCCAGTGTCGTCTATATTCTTCAAACTTCTGCTTGTCGGATACCGCATAATAAACCCAGTACGTGCTAAGTCCTCTTCCTTTCAGGGCTATTACATTTTCAGAGATGAAAAAAGGTTCAACTGAGAGCTTTGTTACACAACCGATAGACGCATAAGGAGTGAAGATACAAAAAAACCCCTTGATTTCTCAAGGGGTTTTTTCAACTGGTGGAGGTGGCGGGAATCGAACCCGCGTCCGAAAATCTTTCACGTAAGGCGTCTACATGTGTAGTCCGGTGATTTAAGTTTAACCGTTTACCGCTCCCAGGGACAGGATCCTGTAAACGGCGATTCCGCTAAGGTTTCGCTGTTATACTGCGGAAAGAAGCATACCAGCTAGTCTGCTAAAATGACGTCTCTAATAACTCACAGACAAAGTATATCAGAGACGAGGCAGCTGTTAAGCTGCCAGTGCGTACGAAACGTCAGTGTCGGCGTTTGTATTAATGCCAGTTTTTTAACGAGGCCAACTGGCGTCCCCGACATGCAACCTTCGCTTCCAATCCCCGTCGAAACCTTGGCACCCCCAGTGGATGTATAGTTTGACGCTTAAAGCGATTTGTTCTCTCTTGTTCTTATCGTCAGCGGTTGAGATTATCTTTAATGGCTTTTTGCACTTCGCGTTCTGCCTGCTTACGTTTCAGGGTTTCGCGTTTGTCGTAGTGTTTCTTGCCTTTGCCGATGCCAATCTCGAGCTTAACGTTACTGTTCTTAAAATAGATCTTGGTAGGTACGAGTGTCAACCCCTTTTCATCACTTTTGCGTGTGAGTTTGTCGATTTCGCGCCGATGCAGGAGGAGCTTACGTACCCGGGTGGGGTCGTGGTTCTCACGATTGCCGAGTTCGTAGGGGCTGATATGCATGTTATTGATAAACACTTCGCCATTCTTGATGCGGCAGAATGATTCTTTGAGATTCACGTTGCCCAGGCGCAGTGACTTTACTTCGGTACCCTGCAGAGCGATACCGGCCTCGTATACTTCTTCAATGAAGTAGTCGTGGTAGGCTTTTTTGTTTTTGGCTATGATCTTTATACCCATGGCTGTTATGCCTTGTCTTCCGGGGTGATTTGTTCAATCTCAACAATTCTGGCCAGGGCAGTCTGGACTACAGCCTGACGCCCGAAGCGCAGGATGCCGATGGCTCCAACCATGAAGGCAGCCCCCATAAGTACTGCCAGCGCTGCTGCAGATATTCCTACGCCTATGACCGAAGCGATACCATAACCGAGCCCAAGTCCGAGTGCAAGCATAACAAAGGCTATCAGATATTGGAGCGTCTCTGAGTCCAGGATGCCGGCGCTGGTTTCTATCTCCACCCTGACTTTATCCCCGACGCGCGCGCAGGGGATGTTGTCGGCGAGTATACGCCTGGTGTCAGTGCCGGGGCCTTTTTCGCAGCAGCTCCCGGCGGCACCACATCCGGAGCAGGCACTCTTGCTGGCGCATTCCACCAGCGCAAGGCGCTTGGGCTTTATTTCCACTACGGTGCCGCTTTCGCTGATGGTGCGCTGGGGGTGGAGGAGCTGGAGAAAGAACTCTTTTATGGCGTTGTTCATACCGTTTCATCCTTATTGCAGCTGGAAAGATTAACCTTGTTTCCGTTACGGTAGAGTGCGGTAATGTCCCGGCCGCGGCGCGAGTGACACAAAAATTGCGCCACCTCCGGCAAATCGGGCAGGGCAGGGGGAGATACAACCACAAATGTAGCGCGCTGCCCTTGTGCCAATGAGCCGGCATCCTCAAGCCCTAAGGCTGTAGCACCACCGCAGGTTGCCATGTGCAGGAGCTGTTTGGGAGACAACTCTCCGCCGAACCACTGCAGGGCGAAGGCCATTTCATCCCACATTGACAGGGAACTGTTGCTGGCAAGGCTGTCGGTCCCCAGCGCGAGGGGGACGCCAGCGCGAAGATATTCCCCTGCCGGGGCCTTACCGCACTGCAGACGTGCGTTGGAGCGCGGGCACAGCACTACACTTGCACCACTGGATGCAACACTATTGATTTCGCTACGATTCAATTGCACCCCATGCACCAGAAGGGTGTCCCGGCGCAGACCGCCTGCCTTTTGCAGGCACTCAAGCGGCCGCATGCGGCGCGGCGGGTTGAGATGGTGCTCCCAGTTTACGTAGGGATACAACTCTTGTGCCATGGGACCGGACGCACTGGAGAGGAATTCAACTTCTTCATCAGATTCTCCCAGGTGGATAGAACTGGGCAGATGGCGGGTGGTCGTGGTGCGGAAGCTGAGTTTGAGCATATCCTGACTCAGGGTGTAGGGAGCGTGGGGAGCTGCGCCCCAGAGGGCATGTGGTGCATGATCCGCCCAGTGTTCAAGATGTTGGAGACGGGTGTGGACTTGGGCCGGATCGTGCCCGACAATTTCGATATAGCCACGTCCGGGCAGATGTTCAGCCGCGGTGGCGCTCAGTTGAGGTGTTGTGAGGATGTCGCCGATATACCCGGTGCCGGCGCACTGCGCCAGGTGTAAACCGGTGTGCCACGCGCTGCGGTATATTTCCGGATCCCGTCCCAGGGATTTTTTAATTTCAATCAGGCGCAAAATCCAGGCGGTAAATCCCTGTTTGTCTTTCGGTTTTTGCTCCTCCGTGTAGGCGCGGTGCTGTTCCTCCCAGCGCGGGAAATGACTCAGTTCCAGATGTGTATGCGCATTAATCGGCGCCGGCAGGAGAATGGAATCACCGAAATCGGTGCATGGCGCATGCGGATAACGCTGCACCAGTTGCGCTTTCTCTCCGATAGCGATAATGCGTTCGTCCTTAACCACCAAGGCACCATTCTCTAGAGTGGCATCTTCAATGGGAACGATATAGCGACTGCTGTAGATATGTGTAGGCATCAGTCCATGGGGGCCAGGAGATAGTGGTTGTCGATAAGGCGGGTAGAGCCAAAGAACACCGCTACAAGGAGGACCGAGTGCTCGTCAATCCGGGTGATTGGTTTCAGGGTAGAATCGTGACAGATTTCCACATAGTCAATACGCGCATCCTGCCCCCCCTTTATCCTGCTTTTGACCATATCCATGATTGTTGCTACATCGGTTTCACCTTGCTGTGCAGCCTGAATTGCATTGTGGATAGAGTCTGATAATGCCAGGGCTTGTTGGCGCATTTCGGAGCTCAAATACTTGTTGCGCGAACTCATGGCCAGGCCGTCAGCTTCGCGTACAATGGGCATACCCACTATCTCTACCGGGATGTTGAGATCGAGCGTCATGCGCCGCACTACCGCAAGCTGTTGGAAATCCTTCATTCCGAACAGGGCTGCATGGGGCTGCACAATGCCGAAGAGCTTGCTTACTACCGTGGTTACCCCGTCAAAGTGTCCCGGACGACTTTCCCCACACAGGGTTTCGGTTATCCCGTCTACGCGCACGGTAGTAGCGTAGTTGCGTGGGTACATGTCTGCAGTTTCGGGGGCAAAGATGATATCCACTCCCGCATCTGCGGCCATGGCACTGTCACGCTCCAGATTGCGCGGATAACTTTCAAAATCCTCGCCGACACCGAACTGGGTCGGGTTCACAAAGATGGAGAGCACCACTACGTCTGCGTACTGACGTGCAGCGCGAACCAGCGAAAGGTGGCCTTCGTGGAGATACCCCATGGTGGGGACGAAGGCGATCCGTTTCCCCGTATCCCTGAGGGCAAGGGCGCGCAGTTGCATCTCGTCCACCTGGCGGATGGTTTCCATGCTGTATTACTCCTTTTTCCTATTTGAAACTATGTTCTTCGCCGGGGAACGAACCATCACGCACATCACGGATATAGCTGTCGACACTGGTGCGGATGATCTCAGTTACATCGGCATAGCGCTTGACGAACTTGGGCGAATATTTTTCGCACAGTCCGAGGATGTCGTGGATCACCAGTACCTGCCCGGAACAATCCGCTCCGGCGCCGATGCCGATGGTAGGGATGCTGATACTCTCGGTTATCTCTTTCGCCAGCGGAGCGGGGATCCCCTCCAGGGTGAGGGCAAAGGCACCGGCCTGTTCTACAGCTTTCGCATCAGCCAGAAGTTGTCTGGCCTGCTCATCCTTGCGCCCCTGTACCTTGAAACCTCCCATGCGGTGGATGGACTGAGGGGTGAGGCCGATATGTCCCACCACGGGCACATCCATGTTGACTATGGCGGCGATGGTGTCAGCTATATTTTCCCCTCCTTCAATCTTTACCGCATGGGCACCACCTTCCTTAATCAGGCGGCCCGCATTGATGCACGCGTCGCGTACATCAGCCTGATACGACATAAAAGGCATATCGGTAATAATCAGAGCGCTACTGCTGCCCCGCACCACATAGCGCGTGTGATAGAGCATCTCGTCCATGGTAACCGGGAGGGTAGTGTCGTATCCGGCAACGGTGCTTCCCAGGGAATCACCCACCAGAATCATATCTATCCCTGCTTCATCCATGATGCGGGCAAAAGGATAGTCGTATGCGGTTAGTACGGTAATCCTGGTGCCTTCAGTGTAGAGTTTCTGAATATCCACAACTGTTTTTTGTTTAGCCATGTCACTCTTTCCATTGGAGTTGAATTTGAATAATCTATTGCACTATCTTCTGCAGTTGATCCAGTATAACCATATACGGATGGAAGGTGGCGTGGCTTCCTTCGTGCAGCATTTTGATATAGCGCTTATAGCGCATGAATGCCGGACGCTGCCGGGAGAGCAGAGTGTCAATATTGCCATTGCAGGAGCGCATCACCTCTTCAATGAGGGAGAAAACCTCCTGCTGGAATCTGCTCTTCAAAAGCCTGTTACTGCGTCGATCCCAACGATCCCGCAGGGGTACCTGGTCCAGCCCTTCGAGGATGGTTTTAAGCTGCATGTTCTGCATCGCCTCGGCCATGGTTTCCGCCAGAGGATAGAGTTTTTCCCCCGTTTTTTCCTGCAATTGCACCAGGGGAATGAAGTTATCCAGATAGGGCAGGGACACGAGCTCCATTGCTGTTTCCGTATCCAGCCCGTACTCAGTCAGTGTCTCTGCCCGGGTACGGCATTCTCGCCACTGATCCGGAGTCAGGATGCTGCTGAGCAGGGTGCGGTACTCGCGGAGTTGCTCCTGCATGGTGGGGATACATGAAGGGTCGGCAGCATCGCCCTGGCGCATGGCCCAGTCACACATGGTTGTCAATGCGCTTTCCAACTCCAATAGCAGGGCATACTGCTTCTGCGCAGGCATTTTGTTGTCGAGGGCATAAATCCCGGCACGCAGTACTTCTCCATTCAGGATACGGTCGTACATCAGGTAGTGCGGCACAACATCAATCAGCTCGGTATTATGTCGACGCGCAAGGCGGAAACAAATGCTAGCACCGGATTGATCGACAACGTGGTTGGTTATCATGGTCGCAATTATCTCACGCCGCAGGGGATGTCCGTTAAGGTGTTCGGAGTAACGGGTGCGTAACTCATGTGGATAATATTCACGCAGATATTCAAGAGCGAACTCGTTATCGAGATAGTCTGAGCCGAGCAGGCCGTTAAACATGCTCATTTTGCTGTACGCAAGCAATATTGCAAGTTCAGGGCGCGTGTACCCCTGCTTGCGCCCCAGGACATCCTTGGTCTTTGGCAGCGCTTCGCTGGTGGGGTTCAACAAGCCGATCTCTTCGAGGCGCGTGGCTAAATCGCTGAATACCTCGGCTTCTTCATTGTTGCGGATTTTATCCAGCGACAGCGCCAAGCTCTGGGTGTAGTTATTGTGCAGTACGGCTGTGTTAACCTCTTCAGTAAGGCTCTGCAACTGGGTGTTGCGTTCCTCTTCGCTCTTGATCTGGCCCTGCTCTTTGAGGTACTGCATAAATATCTTCAGGTTTACTTCGTGGTCGGAGCAGTCAACCCCGCCCGAGTTATCCACCGCATCGGTATTGATGCCCCCACCGTTCAGGGCGTATTCGATGCGTCCCAGTTGGGTGAAACCGAGGTTGCCCCCTTCACCTACCACCTTGGCTCTGAGTTTGTTGCCATCTATGCGCACGTTGTCATTGGCGCGGTCGCCAACATCGGCATTGCTCTCCTGGGAGTGTTTAACGTAGGTGCCGATACCCCCATTCCACAGCAAATCGGCCGGAGCCTGGAGCAGCATCTGCACCAGGGTGTCGCCATCGACCGAGGTGGGGATCCAGAAAAATATGCATGTGGTTAAAAGCGGCGCACAGCTTGATCTGCTCGGATAAAAGCATACCGTTGCCGAATACATCTCCGCTCATATCTCCGATTCCGACTACGCTGAAAGGCTCGGTCTGGATGTCGATTCCCATTTCGCGGAAATGGCGTTGAACACAGACCCATGCGCCGCGCGCGGTTACTCCAAGCTCCTTGTGGTCGTATCCCTGCGATCCGCCGCTCGCAAAGCCGTCATCCAGCCAGAAATCGTATTCCGCGCTGATGGCATTTGCGGTGTCGGACAAATGCGCTGTCCCTTTATCTGCCGCTACCACCAGATAGGGGTCCTGTTCATCATAACGCACGATATTATCCGGGGTTATTATATCCCCCTCTTTACGGTTATCCGTCATATCCAGCAGACCACGCATAAAGGTCTGGTACGCGCGCTTTGAAAGCTCCATCCCCTCCTCACGCTGTTTAAAGGGGGTCTTGACTACAAATCCGCCCTTGGAACCCACTGGAACAATAAGGGTGTTTTTGGTCATCTGGGTTTTCATGAGCCCCAGAACCTCGGTACGGAAATCATCCGGACGGTCAGACCAGCGGATTCCACCACGCGCTACCTTGCCACCGCGCAGATGGATCCCCTCCATGGTCGCGTTGTGGACATATACCTCAAACATGGGGCGCGGGGCGGGCATCTCGGAAATGCCGATGGAACTTATCTTGAGAGAGATAAAGTAATCATCAAGGGTGCGGCGTATAAAGAAATTAGTGCGCACAGTGGAATCGATAAGGTTGAACATGGTGCGCAGAATCCGATCATCATTGACATTCTCTACTTCGGTGAGGCTCTCAATAAGTTCCATGCGTGTCGGCGATAACGCCTCTTCTTCACGCACCATGGGGTCCGCCCATTTCGCGTCAGGTTTGAAGCGCGCTTCAAAGTAACTGTAGAGCGCAAGCGCGGCACGGGGATTATTGATCAGGGCAAAAGCCACAGTGCGCTTCGTAAATGGAGACCCCAACTGGAAATAGTAGTTCCGATATGCACGAAACACATCTATCTGCTGCCAATCCATACCGGTGCGAACCACCAGGCGGTTGAGATAATCGTTTTCCGCCCGCCCTTCGCGCACAGAGCCCAGAGTTTCAACCAGATTGTCCTTGAGCTTGAGGATGTCGGCGGAACCGGGGAGTTGATTGAGGACGCCAAAGCTTTTGATGTAGGCTTTGCACTCCGGCAGACGCACAGTAAAGTCAACCTCTTCGCTGATGGTCAGATCGAGATTGACCAGAACCGGCATAAGTTCGTTCAGGTAATCCTGTTTGGTGCTGTAGAACTTAAGGAAACAGCGCAGATCGGAGTGGGGCGATTTCCACAAATTGATGTGTTCTCGCTTGTCTGTACGTACGCGCTCAAGCATATTAATGTCATTAATACACATCTTGGGGGAAACCCGGGCGCGATAATTGGTGCAGAACGCGTGGCGGTATATCTGCCACAGTTCCATCCCCTTTTTGCTCCCCTTGAGCAGAATCAGCTCCTGGCGCAGTTTCTGTTCCCAGCTGCGCAGCTTCTCGGTCAGGCGTTTGCTCAACAGGGGCAGATCCGGATCGGCATCAATCTCGGCTCCAATAAGCTGAACCTGGACGATGAAGTGCTCGGCATCAAGGTGTAGAATGCGTGACGAGGAAAAACAGTTCAGTAATCGGGAAGGTTGAGAGCAGATCTTTGGTCTTGCGGTAATTATAACTCTCCGGCGCAATGCCGAGATCAGTCAAAGCCTGCTCCACCTTGGTGCGTAATTCCTCGATATCCAGCGCAGAGGAGCCACGTGAATGTTGGGTGTAGAGTCCGGCAATATCGTGGATTATTTCCTGGCCGCCAGAGGTTTCGCCGCGCAGGGATATGGAAGTCAGAAGTTCATCGCGCCATACGGGGCTGGGTTTGCCGCTCTGGGTTACTGCCAGGGTGTCTTTCTGGGTGATGCATGCCTGCAGGTGTGCATCGCACTGGGTATATTCCTTTGGGATAGTGAGTCGATTATGTGCCGGATCCGAAGCAATTCCAAGCTCCGAACCCTCTACCATCTCTATACCCTGCGAATCCTCAAGCTCGGTTAATCGCAGCTGCCGATAGGATAGGGGGACAAAATTTTCATCAGTAAGCCAGCTCCAGAAACTCCCGTAGCCGACTTTTTCCGCCTGCGGTTGAAGATCTTCCAGGGTTTTCTGCAGTGCGCCGCGGTCTGAGGCAACGTGCAGAACATCCTTAAGAACCTGACGGATTTTGTCCAGCATTTCGGGGGTTCCTGCCGAGCCTTCACTCTGGACGATAAGAAGAGATTCGTTGGCCATCTCGAGTTTCGCATCTTGGAGCGAGGTTAAGGTCCCATTTTTGCGTCTGACTTTGAGGCGCAGATGGGTAACTACCTGCCAGCCCAGACGTTGACGCCGCAACAATAACAGCAGAGAGTCGAGCAGGAACGGGGCTTCATCGCAGTTGCATACCAACAACCCCTGGTCCTGGCGGTTGATAGGGAAAAAATGGACTCCGAGTTCCCCCTCTCGTGCCTTGATGTGGGTGAACATATTCACGCACAGCTCTTTCAGACTGTGCACTTCAAGTTGACCCAGATCTGCCGGCACGGCATTATCGCGCAGAAGTTTAATAAAGGATTCAATCTGTAGAAATTCTGCGGATTCTTGTGTTGTTTTGGCGAGCTGTGCTCGAACCTGGTTCAATTTTCCCTGAAACTCGTCTACAATTTTCTGCTGATCTGCTGAAGTATTCACTAGGCTGACTCCCGTAATTTAAGGGTGAGACATGTATTTAACCGCATTTCATGACATGAAGAATATCTGTCGAGCAGTGCCGCTGCGCTGCCGCAGGTGCAGCGAAAACTGCATGATTTTTACTTTTTTTGAACTATAGCGACGCAGTTGAAAATCCTTTGCGACGCCATCATGATTTACTCAGTACGAGTGTAGATGAGTGCGCTAATTTTTGCAAGAATCACCGCAGGGCAGGGCGTTGAAATGGATAGGGCAGAATAGCGGGTGCCGCTGAAGATTTCAGCGGCACAGTAGTTACACAGAAGGAAAAGAAGTATAGAAAGCGCTTAGCGCTCCCAATATACGCGTACAAGTTGCGCATCTTCGGGGTATTGAATTTCGAGCTCACCTTCATAGGCGCTCTGAATGGCCTTACCTACACCCCTGGGAAGATGGGTATCGGTGAAGGTCAGAATGGTACTTCCATCCTCGCCTTCTTCCAGTGCCATCATGCGTTTCATGGGATGTTCAGCCTTTTGCATTTCTACCTTGTTCTCGATCAAACGCATTATTTCATCCCTGTGGCTGTTGAGAAAGTCCCCTTTTAGTGTGAGTATCCCCGCAGGGACATTGTCGCGTATCCGCTGACATGCCGGGCACATTTCCTGGTTCGCCTGTGGCTCCACCTTCTCCTGCCATTGCCATCGGCCGTTGTTGAATACCACCCCGCACTCGGGGCATACACTAGGGGACACAGGCTTACTCCGTTTCATGTAAGGATCGTGAATTTCTTCCTGAATCAGACGATCGTTCCTGTTGCCCTGGTTGTCTTTTGTGCTCATAATAAACCTCCATTGGTATCAAGATAATTCTTGTCGACTGCATGGCGTTGCAAGGAGTGACTTGCCTAAAATGTTAACACATCTCTGCGGGGTGTAAACCCGCGCTGGGATGTTGTGCCAAAAGGGCTTACGCGCATAAAACAATTCAGTGGATGGTGAATAGATGGAAGAAAAAGGGATTCAGGGATCTCTGTGGGAAGAACACGAATTCCAGGAGAAAGAGCCTGACTTTAAAACCTGGGTAAAAGCAAACAGAGCCCCAGATTTATGGAGGCTCACCTGGGAAAAGTGCGTGGAACTGTGTCACTGTGGCGGCAGCATGATTTCATGGGAAGGGCATATCATCGCCGGGCGCGACAAACCCCTGGAGCAGGTGGGTAAGTATCAGGCCAGAGCCATGTACCTGCATACGCTGAAAATGGCATACCGGTCGGGTAAGGAGATTCCGCAGGAGGTGTTAGATGCCGAAGCCGGGACTTTAGGCATATAAGCGTATTCACTACTCAAACGATTATCAGTTGCGTTTCATGCGTGGATACGTTATACAATCCACCGCATGCGCAATTAGCTCAGCTGGATAGAGCGTCGGCCTCCGGAGCCGAAGGTCGCAGGTTCGAATCCTGCATTGCGCGCCAATAAATTCAAGGGGTTAGCCTTAGCGGCTGCCCCTTTTTTGCGTTTGGATTACATCAGATAGTGCCACAGTAGATCCAGGCGTCCGCGTTTAATCAGGGCTTTGCCGGAATAGCGCATTATTTCACGCACTTTTTCGCGATGGCCGAGACGGTAGCAGTGGATAGTGCAGTGTTTGCAGGAGGGCTTTTCTTCAAGCGGGCATTTCAGGCGGCGTTCGATGGCGTAGATGAGGAACTCACGACATGCGGTACAGTAGCTGAAACGCAGCAGGAACGGAAGTTCATGTGTGAGTTTGTCCAACTTCTGGCGCGGTTCGGTATGATGATCCTTGCAATAGACGGAGGTAAACCACGCCAGGATTTTCAAATCCTTTTTTTCTTTTGGGCTCAAATCAGTG
>JAIVHC010000133.1 GCA_020201305.1 Geobacteraceae bacterium | reverse complement strand
GGTGGTGCTGCCTCCCTCAAGAACAAAGGGGCGCTGTTGCAGATCGGCCTTTTCGATATGATCGGATATAATCCTGGTGTCAAAACGCTCCACGTGCTGTCGCATCCGCTCCATCAACTCCGGGCCTTCAACGCCGGCATGATCACCCGGCCAGTTATCCACATCTGTGGTGGTGGTGAGCTGACCCCCCGGCTGCATCCCGCTGATTATGACGGGGTTGAGATTGGCACGTGCCGCGTAGAGTGCAGCCGTATACCCTGCAGGACCGGAACCGAGGACAATTACTCTATGATGCTGGGATTTATCTGTCTTGCTACTCATGATATTAACTCCTATTCGGGACTATGATTACTTTTATCAGGCTGAGCCAGTTCGACTTGCAACTGGTCCAGAATCCCTTTTATCAATTCTGGACGCATAAGAAAATAACAGCGCTGGGAGCCACTCTGGGTAAAATCCACCAGACGCGCATAGCGCAACACTGCAAGATGTTGCGAAACATTCGCCTGTTTCACAGGGAGAATATCCTGCATATCGTTAACACAACGGGTACCTCCCAGCAGCTCTGCTACTATCTGCACTCGCGTGGGATGTGCCAGAGCCTTCAGAATATCCGCCCACTCATTGGCTGCTTGCGCTGCTACATTCACCTTTGACCTCCATTCAATATTGATGCTTGCGCAGAAAGCACAAAATTGGATGGCTAAGCAAAAAGCGCCAAATGCAAGGCGCGTGATTGTCCCCGTAGAGACGTTGCATGCAACGTCTCATGCGAACGTCGAAACAGCGAGATAATTACCACCCTTCTCATAATGGCGCAGCAGTTGGTGAGTTTTTGCGACGCCATCAATATTCGAATATACGAATATCATCCCACGCTCGCAATTTCAAGGGGGCCATGTAGAATAGTTGCGGTATCAGTTGCATAAAACATAAATTGAATAAACTCATGCTTTTGTAGTAATGTCTGGCGGCTATGAATAACTCTGAGGACATACCCCATTCGCCCGGGACGGTGGCGCGCAAGTTAGCATTATCAGGCGCACTTTTTGTTGCGCTTACGGGCGCGGGGTTATATGCGGTATACACCCAATTCGCCGGCCACAGCGTAAGCTTTGACGTTCGTCTCCTGCATCCATCCCTCTTGCTTGCACTGGGGTTGCTGCTGCTGGTTTACTTCAGTGCAGACGGGTTGCGCCTGTATTTCTGTATCCGCACCATGGGGCACAAAATTTCCTTCCGCCCTATGGCTAAACTCACATTCCTGAACATTTTTTTTTCCAACATAACCCCGATGGCAACCGGGGGTGGTTTTGCCCAGATCTGGTACCTTCACAACCACGGGATACCCGTGGGGATTGCCTCTGCCGCCACAACTATGCGCACAGTACTGGCCATGGTGTTCATTTTCTCGTTAACACCGTTTGCCGTTTTTACCCTGGAGCCCCTGAAGGATATTGGCATAATAGCCAAAACAGGCCCCGCACTGGCGCTCCTTACCCTTTTCTATCTGCTCTTTTTTACCCTGATATTGTGGCGCAGCATCTGGCTCACAGGGATGCTGAGCCGGATATTCTCCGGTTTACATCGCGCTGGCATCATCGGAGAGGCACGCCATCAG
>JAIVHC010000185.1 GCA_020201305.1 Geobacteraceae bacterium | reverse complement strand
TTTAATTTAGAGAATTTCCAGAGAGTTGCATGCGGTAATTAACAATTCTTAAAAATAGGGACACTTCCCTCATTTTTTATTGCCTCCATTTCTCTCCTCAATTACCCTAAGCAAATGCCAAGAGTAGCTCGCACAGTCGCACCTGGATATCCTCATCATGTAACCCAACGCGGGAATAACCGCGCCACTTCCTGGGTTTTCCCGGCCTCTGACTTGGACTCCAGAAACCAATATAGCAAACAGATAAATTTCTCTGAATTCTATACTGTATTGTGGCATTCTTACCTGGATCTTACCCGGGACACATGTTGAGTAAATATCCGGGTTTTAAAGTAACAGTATGATGGATGATGTTATGAACGAGATCAGAGTTGAAAGCTGGAGTGAGCTGCAGGATGAATTATTTGCGGATTCCTGGAATGAGGATATCGGGCGTTTTCGTTCCAGGTATGCTTTTCGAGGCCTTTCGGACGTAGATTACCATCTCGAAACGACTTTGATCCGCCTGGGTGGTGATTATGCCACCCTCGAGCGCCATCTGTTGCGTAACTTCAAAAAATATGCGCACCGGAATGTAGTGGAGGGAGACTCCTTCTGGCATTGGCTCTCGGTTGCGCAACACTACGGCCTGCCTACCAGATTGCTTGACTGGACCTACTCTCCTTATATCGCTCTGCATTTTGCTACTGCGAATCTGGAGCGTTTTGACACGGACGGGGTGATATGGGCGGTCAACTATCTTAAAGCTCATAGCCTGTTGCCGAACGCATTGAGGACGGTATTGTATCAGGAAGGCGCTAACGTTTTCACTGTGGAGATGATGGCGGAAAGCGTGTCTAATCTGGCGGAGTTCGAGCGTCTCGCAACCAATGATGGCGCTCTCTTTTTTGAACCCCCCTCTATTGATGAGCGGATTATCAATCAGTTTGGCTTTTTTTCCGTCATGCCCGGAGCTACGCAAGTAATGGATGACTGGCTGGTTTTTCATCCCAACTTGTGGCGTAAAATTGTAATTCCCGCTGCGCTGAAATGGGAGATCCGGGACAAGCTTGACCAGGCAAATATTACCGAGCGGGTTCTGTTCCCCGGCATGGATGGTCTGAGTCGCTGGCTGAAGCGCCATTACAGCCCTAAAACCTGAATCAGCTTTATGCCGTTCCGGGCATAACTCGCCGGCAATGCAGATGGGGCGCTTTATTTTCCGTTTATCCGAAGATTCTCGCGGTCAAGGCCATATCCCCTGCTCTGACGCAAGGCGTTGCACAGGTAGATGGGGCAGTTATCGTAATCGTCAGTATTACAGTAGATGGAGCGCTGGCGCTCTGAAGGCACTTCCTGAGAAATCCCTATCCTGCAAGCCTGCGTAGCGGAGTCGTAATCCGGGCACTGTTCATGCGGTTTTACCTGTTGTTTGAAAGATAGAATATCTGCCTCTTTTTTCATCGTAATTACCTCGCTTGAGTGTTGAAATGTTTTTATGTTCAGTGCATTCAAGCCCTATTGTGCTAGGTTAATATGAGCAGAGTATAAGGATGTGATGAAGGAAGTGGAGACAATAAAAAAGCCGGGCGGGGAGGCATCCGCACCGGCTTTTTTATATCTTGCTGTATTGTACTCTAGGAAGAAAGGAGATCGAAACCAGCCTGCCACAACCGGCCTCGATGATTTGTATAATACCTACCATTGCAGTCGGGTAATACGGGGAGGAGCGCATTTATTTGCATGTAAATAAACGTTTCTGAACTGTGCAAACACACATCCTGTACTTAATTTCGTGCAATTTCAGCATGGGTGACGTTTGCTTCCACCTTATCCATTCCGCTCAGGGGGCCGATGCTAGTATTGATGCGTATCTGCTGTTGCCCTTTGATTACCTGAGTTATCCGTACAGAATCACGGCGCTGATTGCCGCTGCGATCTACATAGCGGATCTGTACCTCTATCTGGGTAATGGGCTCGGAGGTATCATTGCCCAATTGCAGGAGCAGATATCCCTGGGAGTCCAGCCCTCCGCCTAAACGCACATATTTGTGGGGGTTGTCGCGGATATCAAGGCGCACCAGCGCGCTTCTGGCCGCCTGGCCCGCCGGGGACTGCGAAGATGCCGCTGAAGCGAAAAACTCCTTCGCCGTGTTTGTATCCCCCCGATTCAGCGCCAGTTGCCCCATGCCGTTAAGAGCCGGTGCCGTCGGGAGAAACTTGATGCTGCGTTCCAGATCCGCCCGTGCCTGGCGGGTCTGGTTTAGCTCCTGATGTGCGAGACCGCGCTGCAGATAGTAGTGGAAGAAACTGTCATCCAGCGCGATGGCACGGTCAAAATTGGTGATGGCATCTTCATAGCGCTGTTGTTTGAGGCGGATATCCCCGCGCAGACTATGGAACAGTGGCTCCTTCGGCTGCAGCGCCAGGGCTTCTTCGGCGCGGCGCAGCGCGGTGCCCATTTCCCCCTGTCCGAGTGCTTTACGCCCCTGGGTATATTTTTCATATGCAGGTTGATCGCGAAGGAGGGGCTGCATCACGGCGGTATAGCGTTCGGCGCCGAGTTCTCCCCCCTTGTTCAACTCAGCAGCGGTGCGCTGGTTCGCCTCCACCCGCTCCATGGAGGGGGGATGGCTTGCAAACAGTCCTTCGAGCCAGTTGCTCTGGCGCCCTTCGGAAAGGCGCACGAAGGTGCGCTGGAGTCCCACCGCAGCATGGGGGTCATATCCAGCCCTGGCCATGTACCGCATGCCGTAGTAATCCGCTTCGAGCTCTGCGCCGCGGCTGTATTTATGCGTAATGAGCTGGGAGGCCAGCCCTGCACCCCCGGTGGCGAGGCCGGCGTACTCACTGTTGCTGGTGGCAACCGCGGTAGCGAGAACCGCCCCCTGGAGCAGGAGACCGCGTTCCATGTTTTGAGCCCCGTGGCGCGCAGCGCTGTGGACGATTTCGTGCGCGAGCACCGCGGCGAGTTCTGCTTCGCTGCTGAGTTCGCTGAGCAAGCCACGATTGATGGCAATTTTCCCGCCCGGCAGTGCCCACGCATTCGGGGTGCCATCGTTGATGACGTGGAATTCGTACGGCAGGCCGCGATCACTTACCGCGGCGAGGCGTCCCCCTACGGAGCGCACATATTTCACAATCTCAGGATGGGTGGTGTAGTCACCCCCCTGCATCTGACGCCCGGGGCCGTACTGCTCCGCCCCCATGCTGAGTTCGGTGGATTCAGGTACAAACGCGAGTTCATTTTTACCCGTGACCGGGTTGATGGCACACGCACTGAGGCTCGAAAGAAGACACAGGGTGACGAGGGCATTTCGCAAAACCGGGATGCATTGATTCATAGCTTAAGTCCTTTTGTGTTAAACACTAGAAGTGCATCTCAACCCGGGGTTTCCCCGCAGCCGGGTCAAGGCGCGGCTGGGTGAACAACACCTGATTGTTGTGTACGTCAGCGTGGTCGAGAAGCCACTGCTTGATTCCATTCAGACGCCCCTGCAGCAACGGAAGTGCGAGGGTCTGAAGTTGTTCCTGAGTTAGCTCCTGCTTCCTGTCTTCAGCGCTTTTCTTCTTATCTTTTTCCTGTTTATCCCGGTCCTGTTCCTGTACCCGGGCCTGGAGGGCGTCAATGTCCGCAGAGGTCAGCGGCGCACTGAGTATAACCCGGAGCTGCGGGCGTTTGCCCAGAAGATCGCCCAGGGGTTCGAGGGTTTGGGGAGGATTTTCCAGAGTTGCATGAGCCGGAGGAAATTCCACAGGAGGCAGTTGGAGGTCACCACCCAGGCCGAGGAGCTTTCCTGCACCACTCAGGATACCCAGTGGTTTTAACGCGAGTTTCACGGTTTCCTGCACCGCGCCGAACAGAGCCTTGCGAACCACCGGGGCAATGCCGACATCAGGACTCGCCAGATCCCCTGATACCGGAATGTCGAGATGGATATCCCCGTCTTCATCGCGTAACAGTGCCAGCGCCAGGGAGAGAGGCATCCCCAGATTGCTGGAGATGCGTTCCTCTTGCTCGGGTGTCATGTCTCCGAGGGTAAAGGAGCGCAGCTTTGCCTGGCTATCAAGCTTCAGGAGGTTGTTCTCAATTGAAGCATCGGCATCAAAATCCAGCGCTCCCTTCTCGATGCGTGCCCCGATAACTTCTTCGACATACGGCGCAATGCTGTAGAGCTGAAAACCGTGCAGCTTCAGATCCAGCTTTCCCTGCGGTTCCGACGCCAGAAGACTTATACTGCCATCTGCTTTAAGGGTGGCAAAACGCCCCATGGAGGCATCAAGTTTGAGGGGATTGCGCGTGTGCGGGGCACTGCTGTCAAGATCTTGCAGACTCAGATCCACCCCGCTCAACTTCAAGGATATATCGGATTCGGCAGCGGCGTCGGTGAAATGGACGTATGAATCACCCTCAATCTGAAGATTATCCAGACGCCAGTGCAGGGTTGTCTCCGCGCTCGGTGCTGCAGTCATGTCTTCTTTCTGGATTTGTGTGTTTTGTGCTCCCTCAGTGCCGGGGCGATGCGATTGTTCCGGTTCGGCGGCAGGGGGGCTGCTCCACTGATCAATGTTCGTGTGCCCGCTCGCATAACGGATAATTTCCACCCCCAGGCCTTCAAGAATGAGGGTTTTCAGAGCAACAGCGGTATCTCCATCTTCCTGGGGCATATCCAGTTGCAGATCGGCAGCGGAGATGGCGTCACAGCGCACCATGGGCGGTTCTGTCTCGGCAGGATTGGTGGAAGGGTGCAGGGCCACAAGATCATCCACGCTGAGTTGTTTGAGGTTAAGCTGAGCTCCATTAAACTTGAAGCCCGCACCGTCCAATCCCTTCCAGGATGCAAGCACACGCGAGCGGGCTCTGTCCACCAGACTCAGGCTCCCGGTTTCGAAGGCACCCTGGATATCAATCCCCGGGTCGTGCTCCTGCTCCAGGGTCACAGCTGTACTGCCACTCCATTTCAGCCCTTGCTGCTGCAGGGCCATGCCGCTTTCCAGGGCTTCTGCGTGTAAAACATGGAGTTCAAGGGTGCTGTCGAGGCTGATCTGCGTTGTCGTTGCAGTATCGCCAGGGGTGGTAATTTTGCCCTTTCCTTCCCAGCGCAGTCCGGCATCCGCGATATGAACCTGCGGGGTGCTCAGCTCGGCCTCTTTCAAGGCAAAGGTGCCATTCCAGCCGAGGCTGATATTTCCAGGGGCGACAAAGGTGACATCATGTTCCAGGTCGCAATTTAAGATGCCCTTGATATCATGCACGCCGGCGGGAGCGAGAATGGGCGCGAGTTTGGCGAGGGCAAAATCCTCTATTTTAATATGCCCTGTAGAGCTACGTCTGCTTGCAAAAGGGCGTGCCTGTGCGCTTACGTTCATGGGTGCACCATTGAGACGCACCTGCATCTCCAACTCGCTGACGGAGTCCGGCTCCCAGGTTGCGACATTGTTGAGATGCGCATGCTTGATAAGCAGATGTGCGCTCCACTCCGGCTGGCGCCACACGATTTCCGTATCGTCTATCGCAACACGGTTCCAGCCAATGCCCCACGCGCTGGCGGTCTGTGCGTCGGGTTCAGTCTCTGCGCCAGGCTCCTCTGGCGAACTACCGGGAAGCATCAGCCCCCCGATGCGCAATGCACGCGCGCCCTGCGCGGATTCAGCTTCAAGCTGTTCGAGGATCAGACGCATCCCCTGAAGCTCAATGTGGTCGATCAGGGCGTGTTTGCTCCACAAAGGGAGGTACTGTACCGCAAGCGCAAGCCGATCGATGCTGGCCCGGGGCGTCCCCTCATACTCGATACTCAGATCCTCAAGGGCAAAGGTAGCGCTGAACAGATTGAGGTCGACGTTACCGATTGCTGCCTCAATGCCGGGCTGTTTGTTGAGCCAGTATTGCGCCCCGAGGCGCAGCCCTGTGGGGAGAAACGCAAGGAACAGAAGCAGCACCACACCCGTGTACACACTTACGCGCAGGAGTTTGCGCAGGCGCGTATGCCACCTGGAATGCGAAGATACCGGCTCTGGGGACGAGGTGCTTTCGGGAGAGGGCTCCGACATCGAATTACTCCACAGGATATGAATAATTGAGCAGTGATTGAGATATGTGTCTCAGCAGGTTATGCTTACATGAAGTATAGATGGCTTTCTTGTGTTTGTAAACGCAGCAGCTAAAGCCGCTTTTGTCCCAAAGGAGGATAAGGTATGTCTACTTCATTTAAAGCCATGCAGGTGACGCAACCGGAGAAGAAACAATTTGACCGCCGCATTGTGGAACGCGATGTCGATGAACTCCCGGAAGGAGAGTTGCTGGTAAGGGTGCACTATACATCCCTCAATTATAAGGATGCCCTCTCTGCTACGGGAAATCCGGGGGTGACGCGCAATTTCCCGCATATTCCGGGGATAGATGCCGCCGGCGAAGTGGTGGAGTGCAGCAACGGCGCATTTGAACCCGGAGCGAAGGTAATTATTACGAGCTACGATCTGGGGATGGAGACAGACGGCGGCTTCGGGCAGATGATCCGGGTGCCGAGTTCCTGGGCGCTGCCATTGCCGGAAGGCTTGAGCCTCAGAGAAAGCATGATGTT
>JAIVHC010000311.1 GCA_020201305.1 Geobacteraceae bacterium | reverse complement strand
GGATTACGGGGAATGCGCGCCGTTGGGCGCCAAGTTGGTGGTGCGCTTCTACGGCTCTGCGTTTATGCGGGGTGGAACCGGAGCGCATCAATGTGCGCCAGCGCTGGAGCGGTAAGCCGCTGCATGGATTGGTTATCGGAGGCGGCAACGATATCAGTCCGGAGCACTACGCCGGGGATATTCATGCGAAGGTAAAATCTGATCCGGAACGCGACAATCTTGAAATAAAGTGGATCAAATGGGCGCTGGGCAAGGATATTCCGGTACTGGGGATCTGCCGCGGTGCGCAGTTGCTGAATGTGGTGCTGCAGGGGAATCTGCATCAGGATATCCGTAAAATGCGCAATCTGACCTACAACCGCCCCGGTCTTCTCCCCACTAAGCAGGTATTTCTGGAGCCCGATTCCACCCTTGCGGCGACATGTAAAAAAACGCGCCTGCGCGTCAACAGTCTCCACCATCAGGCGATCCATACGCCGGGGGAAGGGCTGCGCCTCGTGGGCTGGGATCTGGATAATATCACCCAGGCGGTGGAGTGCCGCGAATGCCAGACCCTCCTGGGGGTGCAGTGGCATCCTGAATATCTCTTTTATGTTCCAAGTCAGCTGCGGATTTTTCGCTGGCTTGCGCGCCAGGCACGCCAGGTGGGGTTTGAATAGTCGAGTTTTCTGGTATACTTTATCCCTGTACCACAAACCAATTTGCGCAGAGGTTGTATCTGCAGAAAGGGGACAGGGAATGGCAAATGTTGTAATTGTGTACTTCAGTGGCTATGGCCACACCGCCAGACAGGCTGAAGCTGTATATGAGGGCTGCCTTGGTGTGGATGGCACCCGGGTGGAGCTGCATCGCATCAGTGATGCCGGCGAGCTCTCGGATAAGGCGAGGCTCGATATTGAATATGCGGATGGAGTAATCTATGGCAGCCCCACCTACATGGGCGGCCCGGCGTGGCAGTTTAAAAAGTTTGCTGATGCCTCATCCAAGCCATGGTCTGAACAGAAATGGAAGGATAAGCTTGCGGCGGGGTTTACCAACTCTGCAAGTGTCAACGGAGATAAATTTTCCACCATCCAGTATATGTGGACCCTCTCGCAGCAGCACGGGCAGATATGGGTGGGAACAGGATTGCTGCCCGCCAACACCAAGAGTAACGGCCCGGAGGATCTGAACTGGACCGCCGGCTTTGGCGGCGCCATGGCTATATCCCCGGCCGATGCCACCCCGGAAGAAGCTCCGCGCTCCGGGGATCTCGAAACCGCCCATCACCTGGGCAAACGCGTGGCGCAGATGTGTGAGCGCTTTGGTTTCTGAACGCCCACTGCAGGGGCGAAAAAAATTCGCCCCTGCAGTTTTCCTTTTAATACGCAATTCCTCCCTTTTTGCGCACCTTGCGCATCACCTTCGAGGCGGCGTAGCGCGCCTTCTGCGCCCCCATTTCCAGGGTTTTGTGCAGGGCTTCTTTGTCCTCCAGAATCGCGTTACGTCGCTCGGTGAAGGGAATAAAGTAGTCGCGTACAGTCTCAAATAACTCCTGTTTCACTTCTCCATAACTGAGTCCGCCGGCGGTATAGCGCTGGCGCAGGGCGTCCTGCTCCTCCTGGTTCAGAAACAGACGATAGATCTGAAACACATT
>JAIVHC010000132.1:1252-2895 GCA_020201305.1 Geobacteraceae bacterium | reverse complement strand
CCTCGCGCCCGATGACCGGATCAAGTTTCCCGTCCTGGGCCGCTTTGACCAGATCCATGCCGTACTTCTCCAGCACTTCGTAGGTTCCTTCCGGATTATCGGTTTCAACGCGCTGATGGCCGCGCACCTGCTGCAGGGCCTGCAATACGGCGGAGTATTTAACCCCGTTGTGAGACAACAGACCGCCTACCGGGGTATCCGCAGGCTCAGAAGCAAGGGAGAGGAGCAGATGTTCCACACTCAGGTACTGATCCTTGAGTTTTTTTGCCTCCTTCTCGGCGCGATCGAGCACCCGCTGGAGGCGCACTGAAGCGTAGATCTGACTCTCCTCCGCAGCGCGCCCCTCCATGCGGGGGCGTTTACTTAACAACTCATTCACCCCATGGCGCAGAGTCGCGGTGTCCACCTCCATCTTTTGCAACAGACGCGGCACCAGCCCCTGCTCGTCCTGCAGCAGGGCCGCAAGCAGGTGTTCAGCATCTATTTCAGCGTGCTGTCCTTCACGCGCCAACTGCTGGGCATGCTGAATGGCAAGCTGAGTGTTTCGGGTTAATTTTTCACTATCCATGCTGTTTCTCCTTCCAGATATTTTATATGCCCGCGTTGCGCGGGCAGTTCCAATTATTCTATGCAATTGCAGGCAGGAATCTGACTTTTATGAAAACGCTTTATAGACAATGATGCCACGAAATTTTCATACTGCAATTCCCCCTACGCTCTTATGTGAACATAACTCCCCATCTCTATTGAACCTGTGTCCACTCAGATACACCTATACGTCCCTGAATGGGCGCATGCACACTGAATCCTTCCCCCTGGCGGGCTTTACCACACATTTGCTCCGATGCTTTCCACGCAATTAATATATTGCATAAGTTTTTGTATTTACACCTTTGTTCATTTTAAAGCTTCGTATATATGCAGTGTACGAAAATGTAATAATGAACAAAAGGGAGCAACAATCCGGCATCTGGTCTGTGTTACTAATAAAGGGACCCCTGCGCCCATTTTCAAGATGCAGGACAAACTTTTATGCCCGTCAGCCTCCCAATCTGCCTGCGTAGCGCCCTTTCCTCACAATTCAACCAGGCCGGAGTTAGCTGAAGATCTGCATATATTACAAATTGGGTCTTCATTATCTGTTGCAGTCTGTACATTTTTTCAGCTAATATGCCGCTTGTTCTTCGTTTGACAATCCTGTCCCTCTGAATGAGTATGCGCGAATATATAAGCAGATATTTGCATCCATTGCTCCACAGCCACGTAATTAAATTGTAGAGAGGATAATCCATGCCCAACGCTGCTCTTATTCCCACCCCTGACGCGATCCCGGTTCCGTGGGGATGGTTCTATGTCCTGCTGATGCTGACATTTCTACTCCATCTGCTCCTCATGAATGCGATGCTTGGAGGGGGCATCATTGCCCTGATTAGCTCGTTACGCAAGAAGGAGCAGTCCCTCCTCATCAGTAAAGAATTCAGCTACAAATGGCCCTACACCATCGCTTTTGCGGTAAACCTCGGGGTTGCTCCGCTGTTGTTTATTCAGGTGCTGTACGGGCATTTCATCTATACCAGCTCTATTCTGATGGCGGTGTGGTGGTTCTCCATTGTAGTTTTGCTGATTCTGGCGTACTACAGCGC
>JAIVHC010000132.1:0-1220 GCA_020201305.1 Geobacteraceae bacterium | reverse complement strand
GCCGTGGCGGTTGGAGGGCTGTATCTGGCTCTGATCGGGCGATTTAACTTTGTCAAGGGCAAGGTGGACCCCACTGCTCTGCAGGAAAGCGGGATGCGCTATTTCACCATCGCCACTGCGATCCAGATGGTAATGGGCTTATGGTTTCTCATCTCCCTGCCCAAAGAGGTAATGTTGCTGTTCATGGGACAAAGCGCCTGGGGCACAATCCTTCTCCTTCTCGGGCTGTCACTCGCCACTGCGGCTCTGTACCTGGGGGCCAGGCGTCAGGTGGTCAAATCCGCTGTCACGGTTCTGCTGCTGATGCTGGTGATGGTGCTGATACGCGATCTGGTACGGACCGGCTATCTTGCACCCTACTTTTCACTTTCTGAGTTGCAGGTGACGCCGGAATACTCTCCTCTGATATTCTTTCTCCTGGTGTTTGCCCTTGGCATAGCTCTGGTGGGATATATGCTCAAACTGACCTTCGAGTGCCGTAAGGAGGTAAAATAATGAATTATCCGGTCTGGGATCTAACCACCTACGGTGGCGGTTTTCTTATTGCCCTGGTGGCGGTTGTCCACGTGCTGGTGGCCCACTTTGCGGTGGGCGGGGGGCTGTTTCTCGTTACCTTGGAGAAAAAAGCGTATCGGGAGGAAAATCCCGCCCTGCTTGAGTATGTCAAAAAGCACAGTAAATTCTTTCTCCTCCTTACCATGGTGTTCGGCGGCCTCACCGGCGTGGGGATCTGGTGGACCATCTCCCTGCTCAATCCGGCGGCCACGTCATCCCTTATTCACACCTTTGTGTTCGGATGGGCGGCCGAGTGGGTATTCTTCTTCACCGAAATTGTCGCCCTCTTCATATACTTTTACACCTTCGGCAAAATGGAGCGCAAAAAGCATCTCCTCATCGGGTGGATATACTTTTTCAGTGCGTGGATGTCGCTGTTTCTGATTAACGGCATCATCGCGTACATGCTCACTCCCGGGGCATGGCTCGAAAACCAGTACTTCTGGTCCGGATTCTTTAATCCCACCTTCTGGCCCGCGCTGGTGTTCCGCACCGGCCTCTCTCTGGTGCTGTGCGGGGTATTCGGCTTTGTTACCGCCGCCTTTGTTAAGGATGCGGCTCTGCGGCAGAATTTGATGCGCACCTGTGCCCTGTGGGTTGCGCTCCCCTTTATCCTCATGCTCGCCGGTGGGTGGTGGTACATTGGTGCCCTGCCTGAGCCGATC
>JAIVHC010000131.1:1667-4162 GCA_020201305.1 Geobacteraceae bacterium | reverse complement strand
AGTCAGGCCTTATATCCCGGCCCTGAAGGACCGGGTTTTACGGCGCGGTTGGATAAACAAACACATTGTGCCTGCTATTGCAGCTTAACGCTCAATGTAAAAACGTGTATGCTACTAGCCTAGGAGTCCTTTCGACAAATAGCTACGGCTATTCGCCTTCAAACGATCGAAAATCTGCCATCGGCCAGTCGATTTTTCGCTTCGATCCGTAAAGCCCGACAGGTTCCTAGTGTACACGCTTTTTATTTTCCTCAACTCCTCTTTTTTTGCTTTTTAGATGACGGTCATGCGTAAATTTTTTGAAAAATCCTGGATCCCCTATGTATTTCCTTTTCTGATTATCCTCATTTGCTCTGAAGCGGCATTGTTTATTCCACAGTGGCGCTACCAATTGCTTATTCTGGGCAGCATCATAGCAGCGACACTGATTTATTTATGGCGCGACAGAGTTTTACATGATGCTATCCCTTCAAATACTGTTGTCCAGACTTTAGTTGGAGTCGGTGCCGGTCTATTCCTTGCCATGCTGTGGTATTTTTTGATTCACGCGGGGGATTCGCCTCCGGAGCCGCTAAAGATTGGAGAACTCTGGAGCGGAGCTCGCAAGTACGTTATTACCACACTGACTACAGTTGCTTTTGCGGTAATTATTCCTGTCGTATCTGAATTATTCTGGCGCTCATTTCTCCTTAGATATTTCATCGCACCCGATTTCAAATCAATTCCACTCGGTACGTTTAATCTGTTTTCTTTTATCATGGTAGTAGTTCTGGGAGCCTTGCCAACCAGTAATTACAGTGCATATCTGCTAGTATCCGGTATCCTCTACACTGGAATAACCCTCTGGAGTAAAAATGTATATTGTAGTACTATCGCCCACGTTGTAGCAAACTCCTGCATAATGGGGCTGGCATTGTATTTCGGAATAGCCTTTTATTAATGGCGTCGCAAAAAGAGCCAAATACAAGGCGCGTGATTGCCCCTTTATCATAATGGCGCAGCCGTTGGTAAGTTTTTGCGCCGCCATCAATCTATTAATACCGCTGTTACCATTGTGGCATTTGATCCTGGAATTGTGCTAACCTTGGCTGCAACTAGAAGGTATTCCGCTCGTGGAATTTCATCCTGCCCTACTTTCTTTTCACAGCATGGCGCAAAACTTGACTGATTTCACCTGTCCATTTCAACTTAGCTTGAATCATCCCACCGCTGCCGAATTGCAGTGCCATGCCACGCTGCGCCATTTGCCGGGTCGGCGTCTGGTGTGCTCCGGCACATGGAACGGTGAAAAAGTGGTAGTTAAGCTGTTTCTGGGCAAACGGGCGCTGCGCTATTGGAAGCGCGAGAAACGCGGCATCGATCTGCTCCTGCGGCGCGGTATTGCTACCCCTGTACTCCTGTTTGCCGGCACCCTGGCGGACAACACACCGGTACTGATCACGCGGATGGTGACAGAGGCGGAAACGGCGCAGCAGCGTTGGGAGCACTGCAATGACGATACAGAACGTATCCATCTGCTCCTGGCTTTGACTGAAGTAATTGCGCAACAACACAAGCACGGTCTGTGGCAGGAAGACCTGCATCTGGGGAACTTTCTCCTCCATGCAGACGAGGTTTTAGCCCTTGATGGAGATGCGATCCGCGCCAAAATTGAAGCGGTTCTCCTGCCCCGACACATAAGCCGCACAAATCTGGCCCTTTTCCTTGCACAAATCCCTCCTGTGCACGAACATCTTTTCGCGGATATCCTCAGGCACTACACTCACGTGAGCGGACAAAACCTGCAGGAGTGGGAATCTCTCCTCTCCACAGAGTTGCCGCTTCAGCGGCGTAAGAGACGCCACGCCTACATAGCCAAGGCGTTCCGCACTTGCAGTGAATTTACCCGGCAGCGCCAAAAGGGTCAACTCCTGATTCGACGTAACGATGCACCTGAAGAGCTTGTGCGATCGTTGCACAACGATCCGGATGCTTTGATACGCCAGGGGGCGATTCTGAAGGATGGAAACAGCGCTACGGTTGTGCGCGTGAAGGTAGGCGCAGAAGAGTGGGTGGTCAAACGCTACAACATAAAAAGTCCTTTGCATCTGTTAAAACGCTGTCTGCGCCCCACACGAGCTTCCATCTCATGGCGGAATGCTCACCGCCTCAAGATCAGCGGGATCAATACTCCTCAACCCGTGGCGATGCTGGAAAAACACTTTGGCCCTCTGCGCTTTACAGGTTATTATGTATGCCGCTATATAGAGGCTCCGAGCGTGGCGGAGTATTTTTCGTGCGACGGGGAAAAGGAGCTGCAGCAGAGCCCCGAAGCTCATGCGCTGGTGCAAATGTTTGAGATTTTTTTCCAGCTCGGAATCCTCCACGGGGATTGCAAAGCCACCAATTTTTTACTAAAAGAGCATACTCCCTGGGTTATTGACCTGGATGCCATGAAAGAATTCAGGTGGCGCACCACATTTCTGCGCCACTACCAGGAGGATAGAGAACGCTTT
>JAIVHC010000131.1:0-1658 GCA_020201305.1 Geobacteraceae bacterium | reverse complement strand
TGCAAAGCCACCAATTTTTTACTAAAAGAGCATACTCCCTGGGTTATTGACCTGGATGCCATGAAAGAATTCAGGTGGCGCACCACATTTCTGCGCCACTACCAGGAGGATAGAGAACGCTTTTTGCGCAACTGGGCGGACAACCCCGCATTGCGCGAGTGGTTTGATAAACGCCTGCCCCATGCCTGAAGAGGCCGCGGGCGAAAGTGTAAGTAAATAATATATAAATCCGAATATTTAACGGAGAATCTAACCATGTCAAAAGTGATTCTGGGCCTGTCCGGCGCTCTCACTCACGATCCTTCCGCTGCGTTGTATGTCGGCTCTGAACTTGTGGCCGCCGCGGAGGAGGAACGCTTTATCCGCGACAAACATGCCAAGAACCGCATGCCTCTCGAAGCGGCTAAGTTCTGCCTCGAATATGCCGGGCTTGAACCCCGCGATGTGGATATCGTCGCATTCCCTTTTGCTGAAATCGGGATCAGGCGCCCGGAACGCTGGCATTTTGCCAAACGTTACTGGTATGCCCCGGATCGCGCCCTGATGGCACTCATAGATGGCAACCGCCACTACCGCCGGAATGTAAAAAACCTGCGCCGGATGGTAGAGCAACTCGGGATTAACTGGGATACCGTGGCCTTTGTGCCTGTAGAGCACCACTTCACCCATGCAAGCAGCGCATACCATCTAAGCGGGTTTAAAGGCAAAACCGCCATTCTGGGGATTGACGGGAAGGGAGAGTATTCATCCACCTTTTTCGGCTACGGTGAAAACGGCAAAATCCACAAAATCAAGGAATTTTACGACCCGGATTCCCTCGGCGGACTCTATGGCGCCATGACTGAGTATCTCGGATTCGAGATGCTCGATGGTGAGTTCAAGGTGATGGGGATGGCACCTTTTGGCGACCCCAAGAAGTACGATTTTTCCCGCCTGGCAACCTTCGAAAACGGTGAACTGAAAGTCAACACCCGCCTCGTCAACACCATTGGTCTACGGCGTTACAAGGAAAACGGTAAGGGCTACTACTTCAGTAAAAAGCTGGTGGACTGGCTCGGGCCCAAACGCCACGGCGATTCAGCGGATGAGCCCTACATCGACTACGCTGCGTGCGTACAGCAGCTATTTGAAGACCTTTCCCTCCAGATGATCGATTACTATCTCAAGGATATCCTGGAGGAGACCGGGCAGCTGTGTTTTGCCGGTGGCAGCGCTCTGAATGTGAAACTCAACCAGCGTATTATTGATCTGCCCTACGTAAAAGAGCTATTTGTTCAGCCCGCTGCCTCCGATGCAGGGACAGGTCTGGGCGCGGCATCCTATGCGGCACACCTGGCCGGATTTGAGGTAGAACCACTCAAGCATGTATATCTGGGCCCCAAATACACCAACGATGAATGCATTGCCGCGTGTAAAACCCACCCCCAGAAACCGGTGTGGGAGAAAGTGGACAACATCACCGAAGCAACCGCAAAGCTCCTTGCCGATGGCAACCCCGTGGCGTGGTTTCAGGGGCGCATGGAGTTCGGCCCCCGCGCCCTGGGATGCCGCAGTATCCTCGGCTGTCCCAGTGTAAAGGGGGTGGCGGATCGAATCAACGCGCAGATCAAGTACCGCGAACGCTGGCGCCCGTTCTGCCCCAGTGTCCTGGATAGAGT
>JAIVHC010000310.1 GCA_020201305.1 Geobacteraceae bacterium | reverse complement strand
AACGAGAGGAACATGGGCTTGATAGCGCAGGTGGAAGTAGAGTAGACCTCACTTCATCCGACCTGGTGCTGCGCAAGCCGGAGTTGAAAAAGGCCCGCGCCGAGGTGGAAAATGCACGTGCGGCATTGAAACAGGCGCGCCTCAATCTGCAGCGTACCGAAGTGCGTCTCCCCTTCGATGCCCTGGTAGTGGACGAGAAAATAGAAGAGGGGAGTTATGTGAGTGCCCAGGGGGATATTGCGACCCTCGTCGGTACCGACACCTTCTGGATCACGGCCACTCTACCGGTGGCGGATCTGCAATGGGTGGATATGCAGGGCAAGGCTGACGATGTGTATGTGCGTGTGCGTGTGCATGTGCCCAACTCCTCGCAGATGCGCCGGGGGCGGGTTGTGCGCCTGCTCGGTAACCTGAGTGAAGAGGGCCGCATGGCGCAGATCCTCGTAGCGGTGGATGATCCTCTGGAGCTGCAGAAACAACCCCACGCACGCAATCCACTCTTGTTGGGGGCGTATCTGCAGCTTGATCTTCCGGGAAAAGAGGTCTCAGGAGTAGTCGAGCTCCCGCGCGCCGCAGTACATAACGCCAACCAGATCTGGATCGCCACCCCGGACGGAACCCTGGATGTGCGGGAAATTGAGCCCCTGCGCCGCACCTCGGATAAGGTCTATATCCAGGAAGGAGTTGCCCCCGGCGAGAAGGTTATTACCTCAACCCTGGCGTATGCCGTGGAGGGGATGGCGGTAAAGATAAACACCCCGGAGCAGCAGGATAGGGGCACAGAGCAATGAGCACGGAAAAGCACTCATTAGAGCGTGGCCCGGTCGCATGGATGGCGGGCAATTCGGTAGCGGCGAATCTCCTCATGCTGTTGCTGCTCGTGGGCGGTCTTCTGGTGGGAACCAATCTGAAGCAGGAGGTATTCCCCGATTTTGACCTCGATATTGTGACGATTTCGGTGGTATACCCCGGCGCGAGCCCCGAGGAGGTGGAGCAGGGAATCATCCTCTCCATTGAAGATGCGGTGCAGGGGCTGGATGGGGTCGATGAGGTCACCTCCACGGCGCAGGAGGGAATGGGGCGCGTTACGGTGGAGCTCCTCTTAGGTGAGGATCTGCAGAAACTTGCGCGCGATATCGAAAGTGAAGTGGATCGCATCACCAGCTTTCCCGAGGAGGCGGAAGAACCCGAGATCAAGGTGGTAAGCCGGAAACGCGAGGTGGTTACCCTGGTGCTCTACGGCGAACAGAGCATGCGCACCCTCCACAATCTCGCCGAGAGCCTGCGCGACTTTCTCCTGCAGGATAAGGGGATTACCCAGATCGAACTCTCCGGGGTACGGGAGCTCGAGATCTCCATCGAAGTAGCCCAGGAACAATTGCGCCGCTATGACCTCACCCTGGAGCAGATTGCCTCCCGGGTGCGTCAGACCTCACTCGAACTCCCGGGTGGTTGACGGTTACGCGGATAGCGATTACCAGGCCACCTATGCCCAGCAGCCCGCCGTTATGCTCAACGTGTATCGCATCGGCAACCAGACCCCCACCGGGGTGTCGGATGCGGTGCAGGGTCAGCTCGACGAGTGGCGTGCGGAAGTCCTCCCCCCCGGCATTGGTGTTTCTGTCCTCAATGACCGTTCCGAGGTTTTTACCCAGCGCGCTGATCTCCTCATGCGTAATGCGTTCCTGGGGCTTGCGCTGGTACTGATTCTGTTGAGCATCTTCCTCGAAGCGCGCCTCGCGTTCTGGGTCACCATGGGGATCCCCATCTCGTTTCTGGGCGGGTTCTACCTCATCGCCGCAAACGGGGTGAGTATCAACATGATATCCATGTTCGCCTTCATCATCGCCCTGGGTATTGTGGTGGATGATGCCATCGTGGTGGGGGAGAATATCTTTAAAATGCGCCAGAGCGGCATGGCGTTCCACCACGCTGCTGTGGCCGGGGTGCGCGAAGTTGCGGTGCCGGTTACCTTCAGCGTTCTCACCAATATCGTTGCCTTTCTCCCCTTGTATTTTGTTCCCGGTACCATGGGCAAAGTGATGATGGTGATTCCGGTGGTGGTGATCAGCGTATTTATCATCTCGCTGGTGGAATCGATCTTTATTCTGCCTGCGCACCTTGGGCATCTGAGTTCAAGGCGGCGCGCCTACGGCCCCATGGCGTGGCTGCAGGGACGCCAGCAGCGTTTCAGCATGTGGTTCAAGCACAGGGTGGAAACCTGGTACGGCCCTTTTCTGGATAAGGTTCTGCATACGCGCTACATTACCATTGCATGTGCCGTTGCCATTCTGATGATCACCTTTGCGTATGTGAGCAGCGGGCGCATGGGTATGACCCTGTTCCCCAAGATTGAATCCGATTATGCCTACGCCTCCCTTACCCTCCCGTATGGGGTACCCGTAGAGCTCACCCAGGAGAAGAGTCGCCGGATCGTTGCAGCGGCGCGCCGCGTGGCGGCGCGCCACGGTGCAGAACAGCAGGTAGAGGGGATTTTTGTCGAGGTCGGAGAGGGGGGCAGTCACAGTGCGCAGGTGCGGGTGTTTATGACCGATCCCGAGATGCGTCCGGTTTCCACCGATCTGTTTACGCGCCAGTGGCGCGAGGAAGTCGGAGCGATGGCGGGGATAGAAAACCTGCGTTTTGCTTCCGATTCGGGTGGGCCCGGGTCCGGCCCTGCCATCACCATTGAACTCAGTCACCTGGATATCGATGTGCTGGAACAGGCAAGTGCCGAACTCGCCGACGCGCTGGGACACTATCCGCGCGTGAGTGATATTGACGACGGTTTTGCCCCCGGTAAACAGCAGCTCGATCTCACCCTGACGCAACATGCGCGCAGTCTGGGCCTTACCGTGCGCGATGTCGCGTTGCAGATCCGCCATGCGTATGACGGGGCCGAGGTCCTGCGTCAGCAGCGCGGACGCAACGAGGTGACGGTCAATGTTCTGCTTAAAGAGGCCGAGCGCGACACGGAGTATTCATTCGAAAATATGCTCATCCGCACCCCGAGCGGGGGGGAAATCCCCCTTCTTGAAGCGGTGAATATTGAACGCGGACGCGCTTATATAACCATTGATCGCCGCAATGGACGCCGTATTGTTACCG
>JAIVHC010000184.1 GCA_020201305.1 Geobacteraceae bacterium | reverse complement strand
TAAGCAAAAATTTCGACCTACAAGGCCTGGTGGTTTTTCAGGGGCGAAGGCATACATCTGGTATGTCGAGGTCCTGAAAAAACGCCGTAACGCCGGAGGGCGGACTTTTTGCGACGCCATCAAAATTTCAAACGCCGGAGAGAACGTTTATGCGATTTTCCATCCGAAACGATTCTATCCTGCAAAACGTCTGTGCCAGGTGTCAAATATCTCAGCCTTGGAGGATGAAAATTTTTCCAGAGATTTGCGTACCTGCGCGGGTGTTTTCTCCTGTGCAAGACGGTCGGGGTGTTTGGAAAAGAACAGATCGGCATACGCAACTATCCGGGTTTCCGTATCCCGAGGAAGCATATCGCGCCGGGGCAAGGGGAGATGCTGCTTTTCGATATCTTCGACACTCAACCCCACCCCTATGTGGTTTTCGCACACCGGAGCATGACGTTCCAATCCCTCGGAACGGAGCAACTCTGCACCACATATGCCGTGCATGATGTAGGGGTGTTCACCGTAACACCCAAGATCGGGAGCATGTACAAATAAGATACCAATGTCGTGTAACATTGCCGCCTGATACACAAAATCAACATCAATAGCCTCAGTCTCGGATACGGTTCGGGCAACGTTGCAGGCTTTTTGGGCAACAGCAGTACTGTGACGCCAGAGAATAGAATACGCAAAGGTATGCAGCGGATAGAATTTGTGTAAAATTTCCACAGGATCATTAGAGCTTAACATCTTGGTATCCTTGGATTTTATGTAAAATATTCTTCGAGGTTTGCGTGTTTAAGCGGTGGCAGCTTTTTACTTGCAACCGCTTCGGCGGTCTGTTTATATGTTTGCAATCAATAGCATGGGACATGTGCCGAGAACATTTGTTTACTACACCAGCTCCTGTCACCGTACGTGGCTCGCGGCATTCATGGGGCGCAGAGTCTTCACCCGGCTCTTGTTCCATGCCGTTGAAAACAGAGCATATGTGTCCGTGGTTCAGCGTGAGATACTAGCGTATTTCAATGTCAGTCGCGAGGAAATTCTTCTCTCGATACCCCTCCGCGCGCTGACTTGAAAGGAGAGTTTTAAATGTCTGAAATTATTTCATTCGGTCACTGTTCATGTAGGAATGCGGACGCAGAAAGTGGCACTGAAAATAAAGCACAACGCCGCCTCGGGGTCGATATCTACGGAGTGGATACGGAGCGTGATGCAAGCTCTGATTGTGCCCTGTTGCTATATGAAATCCGGTTTGCCCGAGATAGCAAGTTCAAAATTCACCGCGGTATCGTTGCCGCAGTACATCTGGAGCAATTCTCTTCCGGCAAGATTCTCCCCCTTGAACTTCCTGATTCGGGGCAGATAGAAGAGCACCTTCACAACCTTGAAGTAAACAAAATCCAGAGTGGCGCCATTTCCGCACTGTATGCAGATCCATGTTGCGTTCTGGAATCTCTGGGAGAAAATGAAAAACAGCGCCCTGCAGATGTTGAAATCTTCCCTGAAGAGGGAATCCGGTGCCGGGTATGGAAGGTGGGTAACCACACCATGTTGAAAAAGGTACAGGCGGTTCTGGACAAAAAATCGCTGATTCTGGTCCATGGACGCTCCCTTTATGAAGGGATGTTGCGCTACCGTGACGCGTGTCGGGAAGCCAACAAAGAATACACCGGCAGGGAAAGTTTCAACTACGCAGCCATTGCGTTGAGCAATATCGACGATTTCAACACCGAATATGGGATGACGATAGAACCGGTCATTTCCACCTGCTCTCTGCCCGAGTTCCGTGATTTGCCTTTGTTGCTTGGGAAACTCGGGGAATTTTTTAATGTCAATGGGGAAGAACTTGAACCCGTGTGCGAGTCGGTATCCATGCATGTACAACGGGCGTTAAAGGATCCGGAAAATCCCGCCGATCTGGTGTTGTATCCAGGGGGAAAACATATCTACACCCTACAATTGCGTTCCCGCAAACATCTGCAGGAAACAGAATTTGATGAAAAACAGCTAAGAGCCGATTCTTCCGCAATGCTCTATCAGCGCCTGATACTTAATCATATTCTCGAAGTTTCTCCTGAAGATCTCCATAATAGCGAAGTATTTTATGTACCTGGCCATATGCTTAATGCGTGTGAGCAAGCATCTGAAACCGAGGACTGTGTTGCATTTTTTGCTCCCGGACCAAGTATATCCCAGGTTAGAGACATTGCGTGGGATGATATTCAGGTTCCCGGAGGACTTATTCGCTGCAATCCACTGTTTCCTTCCGGTGTAGTTAATTTTTCCGTGCGTGATTAAGCGTGATGCTTTCGCAGAAAGGACAAAATGTGAAGCCGGCATCAGTTCCCGGGAACCCACTTGTTTTGAAAGGTACATCCACTGCATGAGTTCCAATTTTGCTCCATCGCTGCATAGCGCTCTGAAACGCCTTTCCAAAGTGTTTACCCTCGCTGATTTAATTCAGGTGTTGGGACCTCAAGCACCGCCGCGCGGTAAACTTCAGCAATATCTCGATCTTCTTGTGTCCCATTCCGTATTACGCAAAGGGAAAAAAGGGCGCTATACCAAACGCGCATTGCCGCCACTGATGCAGGGGCACGTGCGGGTGCGCAAAAATGGACGCCGCTCTTTTATTCCTGCCTCTGAGGGAAAAGCGCGCAACGAGCATTTTGTCCCCGCGGCGCAGCTGCACGAACCCATGGACGGAGATCGCGTATATGCCCTCAACGTAACTTCGCGCCTCGAGCGCCGCCCGGATGTCCTTATCCTGGGGATAGAAGAGCGCGGACAGGAGACTATTGTCGGACGCTGCAACTGCAGCGACAAAGACGGAACCTGTCTAGTTTACGCCCAACCCTCCGGAGCAGCTTTTATCCTTACCCAAGAGGCGGAAGATGAGGCGATGTCCCGTCTCGACGGGATGGTAGTGCGCCTGCAGATTTCAACCTATCCATCCGGAGGGAAAGCAGGCACCGCGACCATGCTCGAGGTGTTGGGCCCCGAAGGCGATCCGCACGTGGATATCTTGACTTCGGCGGCGCGCGTTGGCCTGCCCTTGCACTTCAGTGACGAAGCACAACATGAAGCCGATGCCCTGAGCGCTGAAGTTGAGGAGAGGGAGTGCGAGGGACGCACCGATCTGTGTCATCTTCCATTTGTTACCATCGATGGTGCCGATGCCAAAGATTTTGATGATGCGGTGGCGTTCGAATATGCGGATGACGGAACCTGTACCCTGTGGGTGGCTATTGCTGATGTAAGTCATTACGTAGCAGTAGGATCCCCCCTTGATCTTGATGCATACGAACGCGGAACCAGTACCTATTTCCCCGGTTTTTGTCTTCCCATGCTGCCGGAAAAGCTCAGCAATGGGATCTGCTCTCTTAATCCGCAGGTGAAACGCCTTGCAATGGTGGTGCAAATCGAGTGCACAGGTGAGGGGAAGGTGGAGAAAATGACTCCCCATCAGGCTCTGATATGCAGCCGCGCCCGCCTTACCTATACCCAGGTGCAACAGGCCCTGGACAACTCTGATACCAGGGATGCAGGTGCTGAGAGCGTTCCCCCGCAAACGGTTGCCATGCTTCGATTGCTGCAGAAATTTTCCCGTAGTCTGAACCGGAGGCGCAGCGCCAGGGGAGCGCTGGATTTCGACCTGCCTGAGCCCGTCGTAGAGTTGGATGAATCGTCCGGGCATGTGGTTTGCGTAACGCGACGTGAACGTCTTGATGCCCATCGAATCATCGAAGAATGCATGCTCCTTGCCAACGAATGCGTGGCCGATTATCTGCAGGAAGCACAAGCAGGAGGAATCTATCGCCTGCACGACAAACCGGATATTACCTCTATTCAGCAGTTTCAGGAGTTTCTTGCTGCGTTTGACATCGGTTTGAACCTTGAGCGTGATGGAATCAGACCCAGTCAGCTGCGCGAGGTATTGCAGCAGGTAGAGGATCCGAACCAGGCATTTATCATTAACCGGGTGCTGTTGCATAGCATGAAGCAGGCATACTATGCTCCCTATCCGGGTGAGCACTTTGCCCTCGCAACCTCCAGTTACGGTCACTTTACTTCCCCTATCCGGCGCTATCCCGATTTAATTCAGCACCGCATGTTGCGCCACTGCATGGTGAGAAGCACAAGTGCCGAGCCGAACCCCGGCCCCGCTTCAATGGAGGTTATGGCAGAGCACGCGACACGCTGTGAACGCCGTTCCGTGGATGCTGAACGGGATATTCTGTCCCTGCGCAGTTGCCAATTCATGCAGGACAAAATCGAGGATATTTATCCCGGTTTTATTACCGGAGTCACCGAATTCGGTTTTTTTGTCGAACTTGACCCTTATTTTGTCGAAGGCCTAGTGCATATACGCACCCTTGGGGACGATTACTACGAATACGATCCGGTACATCGCAGCCTCATGGGGCAGCGGCGCAGGCGCCAATTCAAGATAGGGCAAAAGGTTGATGTGATGGTACAGGATGTGCGTCTTAAGTCCAGGGAGATAGATTTCATCCTTCCCGAGTCGCTGCAAAACACCCGGGAAAGGATGCCCCACAAGAAGCGCCGCCGCAGGACGTCGTAAACCGCTTATCCTATTAATACGCAGGAATGTTATTTATCCATGGAAATTATCCGCTCACTAGATGAGATAGGGGAACCATTCAATAAAACCGTTGCTACTCTGGGTAATTTTGACGGAGTGCATCTCGGGCACCGCGCCATTTTCCGCAGTGTGGTGGAGCGTGCCCGCAGGGAAGGGGGCGTGTCGGTGGTATGTACCTTTGAGCCCCACCCGTTGAAGGTTCTGGCCCCGGACCATTCTCCACGCCTTATCAATACCCGGGAGGAAAAAGAGCGCCTGATTGCAGCCTCGCAGGTTGATGTACTGCTGCAACTTCCATTTGAGCGCAATTTAGCCGCTTTGCCCCCTGTTGATTTTGTAGACGATATCCTGCTGGGCAAACTCGGAGTGCAACATCTGATTGTCGGATATGATTATGCTTTTGGGAAAGAACGGGCCGGAGACGTCGGTTTTTTGCGCGCGCAGGGCAAAAAAAAAGGGTTCGGGGTAGATATCTTCGGTCCGGTTCAATATGACGGGAAGGTTCTGAGTTCAACCCGGGTGCGCCAAAGTATACTCCGCGGTGACGTTGAATATGCATCCCATTTGCTCGGGCGCCATTTTAACCTGGAGGGCAGGGTGGTGCATGGGGATCAGCGCGGCAAATCCCTGGGTTTTGCCACCGCCAACATAGAAACCGAAAAAGAGCTCCTGCCTCTGGGCGGAGTCTACGCCGGGAAAGTTAAGTACAATGAAGCGGAGCACAATGCCGTAATTAACATAGGTTATAAGCCTACCTTTGGAGAAAACAGTTTAAGTATTGAAGTTCATATCCTTGATTTTACAGGTGATTTATATCACAAAAATATGCGGGTTTACTTTGTAGAGCGCTTGCGCGATGAGCAGAAATTCTCCGGCATCGATGAATTAATTCAGGCAATAAAGAAGGATATCCATACTGCGCGCGAAATTCTGGATGCATGCAGGATTGTAGAATATAGCGAATATCTGGTGGGGAATTGCGCATGAATTGGTGCGCAATAAGGCTACACCGCACAGCGTTTTTTAGCTCCATTCTGAAAAGGATGTCCAAGTGACAACAGCTTCTCAAAGACCTTCTTCGTTAGCCTTTGGCGTAAATGGGCATACCCAGGTGTATGCGATCCTCGGATGGCCGGTGGCGCATTCCCTCTCCCCCCTAATGCAGAACGCAGCTTTTGCTGCTACGGGGATTGATGCCGTATATGTCCCTTTCCCGGTTCGGGAAGCTGAACTGGCAAATGGCGTAACCGGATTACGCGCTTTAGCTATTTGTGGGTGTAATGTAACGGTTCCGCATAAAGAAAAAATTGCACAATATCTCGACTGCCTCTCACCCGATGCGCAAGCCATTGGTGCTGTTAATACCATAGTACGCCAAGGGGACATCCTGGAAGGGCACAATACCGATGCCGGTGGCTTTATAACATCCCTGGAACGCGATCTTGGATTTACGCCCTTCGAAAGTCGTGTTCTGGTGCTGGGTGCAGGCGGTGCCGCACGCGCTTGCGTATATGCTTTGGCTCGGGCTCAGGCTGCGCATATATGTGTAGCAAACCGCAGTGTGGCGCGCGCGGAGACTATATGCAGGGATTTTTCTTCCCTGTTTTCTGCCACGAACATGACCTTCTGCGGTTTGGATGCCGCCTCTATTGCTTCAGCTTGCCTCGAAGCCGACCTTATTGTGAATACCACATCCCTGGGACTGATCGATGTCGGAGCCGATCCGCTGCCATGGGGAAATATTAATAGCAAAACGTTATTCTACGATGTAGTATATAAAGCCGGTTTGACGCCTATGGTTGCGAGTGCGCGTGAGCATGGCTTACACGCAGTTGACGGGCTTGGCATGTTAATTGCGCAAGGAGAGCAGGCATTCCGTATCTGGACCGGCATCGATCCCGGAGATGCAATGCGACGTTCGCTGCCTAATGGAATATAAAGCGTAATTTCTGAAAGTCGAACGGCCATGGACGGCGCAAAGTGTCCCTTGGAATGGGTGCCATAAGCCCCGACTGAACAGTTACAATAAAATTCACATTTAACAAACCTTTATGCGGAATAGTTTATATGGCAGGTAATCGTTT
>JAIVHC010000309.1 GCA_020201305.1 Geobacteraceae bacterium | reverse complement strand
TTCTGCCTGAGAGTCCGGGCCTGGCGCGCAAGGTCAAGCCGCTGTGCCGCTTCTACGAGCGCGAAATGACTGCCTATGCCTTGCTGCGCGGTATCGAATATATTTACGAAGAATGCCCTTATTCTGTGGGTTCGAAAACAACCTACTACAAAGAATTATTGAACCAGCTGGAGACCGAGCGCCCCGGCGCCAAAATGACTTTTTATTTAAAGTTCCTGGAAGCCCGCAAACAAGGACTTTTTGGTGACCCCGAGGCCGGTCCGACCGCGGAATTGAATCTCTGTGGCAACTGTGGACAGCCAACCTCTGCGCCCGGATTGTGCTCGTTTTGCCGCTTGATGGAAAGGGCTATGGATGTTAGCGCTTAAACTTTAACGGGTACTTATCAGGCTCTGCAAGCGCAGCAAGCTCAATGTCTATGTCCAATTCCTCCCAATAAAATGCACCATGACCGATCCGTTTAACATTATAAATTTGCTCGATAGTGGCTAGCTTGAATTCGGGATAATCGTTAAAAGGCACGAAGTATTCTTTATCCTCTACTAGCAGCCAGAAGCCTGCTTGGGAGATGTTTGTCACTTCATTGAGAGAAGTGTTTGTGCCACTCATTTGTAAAGTCATCCCTGTGCTCCTTCACAATCTCCTGATTGTTTTTAATTCGTGCGGTTTTATGCCGTGGTATTCCGCTAAAGCGATGATAGGCTCCAACCAGAATTTTGCAGTGCCATCCGGCGATGCTATGTGAATGTGTATGCGAGTCTCTTCGCGGCTGTTGAAAAAGAAGCGATACGGGCCTTTTCGAAATATGGTTGGTGACATATAAAGATTATACAATACTCTTACCCTTGTAAAATTGAATAATACACCTGTAATTCGGCTCTTATTACAGCAGGGTTTTAGCGTATCTTTTCAATAAAGCGGGGTGTGGGGTGTTTCGGGCGCAGCCCGCCCGAAACACCCCACACCCCCCATCTTTTTGAGATGATACGTTTTAGCCATTATACGAACAAAATCAAACCTCGATTTATGGATGGAAAGATGATGCGAAAATCATCTTGTCCGGGAGAATGATATGTTAAAAATTAATGCAACAGACGAGTGGAAAGAAACCCATCCCGGGGCACAGATTGGCCTGCTGGAAATCTCAGGCGTGGACAATTCTCAGCCGGCTCCTGCGCTGGATCAGGAGAAGCTTGCCATCGAGGGGCGCCTGCGCGAGAAATATGCCGGCTTTTCCCGCGATGACTTTCTGGAACTGCCGGTCATGCAGGCTTATCATCGCTATTACCGCAAGTTCGGTTATACCTACCATGTTTTGCTGCAGTTAGAATCAGTTGTTCACAAGGGCAAATCCCTGCCGCATGTCTCGCCGCTGGTGGATGCAAACTTTGCGGCGGAGTTAGATACGCTCATCTTGACAGCCGGGCACGATGTTGCCCATCTTGAAGCGCCGGTTGTGATCGACGTTGCTCATGAGGGTGATGAGATTACCCAGATGGGAGGAAACCGCAAAGAGGTGCCAGCGGGGGATATGCTTATGAAAGAAGCACAGTGTATCGCCTGCACGATCCTGCGCGGACAGGATGATCGCTCGCCGATTTCCAAGGCTACTACGCATGTGCTTTATGTTTCCTATGTCCCCGCGGGAGTGACGGAGGCACAGGTGCGGAC
>JAIVHC010000308.1 GCA_020201305.1 Geobacteraceae bacterium | reverse complement strand
AATGAAGGCGGTATCCAGATATTCTGGAATGACAGGGTAGATCTGATGCAGCGACATCATGGTGCTCTGCCCGTCACTGCTCATGAGGTTGAAGCTGTAGGAGATCGCTTTTAACTGTAATGCAATGTAGGGCACGATGCCTAATACTGCAAAAATAGTAACCAGCGCGCCAAGGGCAGTGGATTTGCCGTAGCGACTCGCGATAAAGTCGGCAATGCTGACTATATTGTGTTCTTTGCTGATGCGGATAATTTTTCGGAGTAAAAACCACCAGGTAAAGCACACCAAGGTAGGACCGGTGTAGATGGTAAGAAAGTCAAGACCCGTTGTTGCTGCGCGCCCGACGCTGCCATAGTAGGTCCAGGAAGTGCAGTAAACCGCAAGCGAAAGGGAATACACATGCGGGTTGGATATGATGCTGCGACCCTTTACGCGCCTGCGCACCGCATATGCCGCCACGCTGAATAGCAGCAGGAAGTAGATAAAGGAAATTGCGCTGATTAATTGCACACTCATGCGGCACTCCGCGCGGATATGTTAGGCATCGGGATCGTTATCGTTGTGTCCCAGGGTACGACAGAAAAAGTAGACAACCACAATGGAAGCTGGCCATCCTACCATGAAATACAGAACCAGCAACGGAATGCCGAATATGGTTTCCGGGCGATTAAATATCTGCAGAAACGGGAAGTTGAGCATGATGATGCCCAAAAAAAAGAATATCAGCCATATCTGGCGCTGTTGCTGGGTGGACTCTGGCATAGCACACTCTTTCTAATGTCGCGGACGATATGAAATTTATACCCAGGACACTACTCAATCTGACATTCTGAGTATAAAGGATGAAATCTCATGTGTCGAGGTGCGCGGGCGGGATAATTTTTGTCCCGGGTGTCCCAAATATTTAATCTTTGATTTTGCCGCAGCTGCAGGTAAAATGTACCGTGCTCCAATTGGTTGTTCCGGCACCTCCGCCGCATACTTTTGTTGCATCGAGCTCGTCCCCTGATTTGACCCCCTGTTTTGAGGAGAACTTAAATGGCAGATGTAACTAACCTGATTTCGGGTTTTACTGATTTTCAGAAGCAGTTTTTTGGCGCCAGTTCCGACCTGGCGGAACGTCTCCGCAGTGGACAGAATCCCCAGGCGCTTCTGATCGGATGTTGTGATTCCCGCGTTGACCCCGCGCTCCTCACAGCATCCAACCCTGGTGATCTGTTTGTGCTGCGCAATATAGCCAACCTGGTGCCCCCCTATGTGAAAAACGATGACTACCACGGGGTAAGCTCGACCATTGAATATGCGGTATGTCATCTTGAGGTATCGGATATAATCGTGATGGGACATTCCAACTGCGGGGGTATCGGTGCCCTGCTTGAATCCGCGGAAGGCGAACCCGTGGGAGAATTTATCGGCAATTGGGTAAATATCGCTGCTACCGCGCGCGATAAGGTGATGTTGGAGATGCCCGACGCAACCCCCGAGGAGCAGGCACGTGCATGTGAAAAGGAAGCTATTCTGGTGTCATTGCGGAACCTGCTCACCTTCCCCTGGGTCAAAGAGCGTGTTTCGAGTGGGCGCTTGAGCCTGCATGGGTGGTACTACAATATCTCCAGTGTTTCGAGTGGGCGCTTGAGCCTGCATGGGTGGTACTACAATATCTCCAGCGGGCAATTGAAATACTATGATCCGATTCTGGGTGAGTTTGTAGTACTGGTGGATAAATATCTGCAGTGTTGCACTCAGGAAGGGTGCAGCTGCTGAGGCATTTAAGCTCAGTATCGCGACATCAGTGGCGCATCAGGCGCTGAGGATATTGTCCAGCGCCAGGGTGAGCTGGTAATCCTGTATGGGTTTGTTGAGAACTATCTCAATCCCGGCCTCCTGTGCGCCACGCTTTTCTCTGTCGGCGTAGTATCCGCTGCACATGAGTACGGGGATGTCAGAACGGATGTTGCGCACCTCCTGGGCGAGTTCGATGCCGCTCATCGCGGGCATGGCGTAATCGGTAATGAGGATATCAAAGCCATCCCCATGTTTTTCAAACATTTCCAAAGCGTGGGGGCTGGAGGTGGTACAGGTCACCGCGTAGCCGTGCTTCTCCAGTATCCCCTTCATCAGATTCAGCATGGATTCTTCATCATCCACCACCAATACATGTTTCAGCCCGCGGCTGTTTTCCTGTGTGTTTTCCTGCGAGGGCGGCGTGGTTTTCTCCTGCATAGCATTGATTTCATCCGCGGCGCAATCCTCTGCGTTTACGGCCGGGAGCAGCAGAGTGAATACGCTTCCCTCTCCCGGAGTGCTGTCTACTCGTATAGAACCATTGAAGTCCTTGATGATTCCATGTACCACAGCGAGCCCCAGCCCCGTACCGCCACGATTTTTGCGCGTGGAGAAATAGGGCTCAAAAATCCTCTGCTTTGCCTCATCATCTATTCCGCCGCCGTTGTCTTGAACCTGCAGCTCTACATAGGTTCCGGGCGCGAGGTTGATCTCTTCAAGCGCATTTGCCGGATCCAGGTTTGTGGTTTTCAGGCGGATACGTATTTCCCCCCGCTCCTGCTCTTCCATAGCATGTAGTGCATTGGTACACAGATTCATGATCACCTGATGCATCTGGCCTGGATCTGCCATTACCGCAGTACCGGC
>JAIVHC010000023.1 GCA_020201305.1 Geobacteraceae bacterium | reverse complement strand
ATAGCGATGCACCACATGGGGCACCGGGGAAAGCCCCTCCTCGTTCAGGGGATCAACTTCTCCATCGGCGTCGAGCTCTAGGGCCGCGGGAACAAACTGGCGCGCAATCGGAGCGGCGTGGGTTTGAATCAAGTTGAGCAGGTGGGGTGTGAGCCGGAGGGGGTATTGTTCTGCGACCCGTTCCAACATAGCCCCATCCTCGAGCCCATGTGCGAGCAGCTGTGCGGCAGTGTTGCATGCGTTTTTATTCTCCTGCTGCCATTCCTCCACGGGCGAAAACCTCCTCATTTATACGCAAAATGTGCAGCTGTTACCCAGCCTAAACTCTTGATTATAGAACAATCAGGTGATCCGTGCTAAACTCCAGGAGTGAATCATATTCAATGCTTTACGCGCCTTATTCTTTCAATATCCTCAGCATTTATGGAGTTGCCATGAAACATTTTGCCGTCACCATCATTGGCAGGGATCGCCCCGGGATTGTATCTGATACCGCGCGCGTTCTCTACGAACTCGGGTGCAATGTAGCCGATTCAAGCAGCACTATTCTAGGCGGCCAGTTCGCCATGATCCTGATTGTGTCCCACCCCGATTTTGAAAGCAGCGAACCGCTGCAGCAGGCCTACGCAGAACTGGAAAGCTCCGGGATGTCGGTGTTTGTCCGCACCTTGAAACCCGGTGGAGAAATGCGCCCGGAACTGCCCGGCGAGTTGTGCATGATCTCGGTATACGGTTCGGACAAGCCGGGGATTGTATATCAGGTGACCCGCCTCCTGAGCCAGAACAATATCAACATTATCGACCTCGCCACCAAGCTCATCGGGAGCGAAGAGCGCCCGGTATACGTGATGATGTGCGAAGCTGTGCTGCCTGCCACCTTGAGCGTAGAGGATATCCGCGATATGCTCGAAAACCTGCGCGAAGAGTTGCAGGTGGATATCTCGGTGCGCAATGTAACCCCGGTGGAGTTGTAACCCATGGCGGTATGCGAAGTATTGGTCTATCCCGACCCCAGCCTCAAGCAGGTATGCAGCGCCGCCGATCCTCAGGCTGCAGAAACAAGCACATTGGCACAGGATTTGATTGACACCATGTACGCCTCCGGACACTCCGTAGGAATTGCCGCTCCGCAGATCGGTACAAGCCTGCGGGTTGCCGTGGTGGATGTGTCAGAAAGCAAACTCGGGCGCAAACACAACCACGGCCTAGTGGTGATGATAAATCCGGAGATTATCGAACGCAGCGGGCAAAAGACCATGCGCGAGGGATGTATGAGTGTCCCCGATTACACCGGCAATGTGGAGCGCGCCAAGGAGATCGTGGTACAGTTTTTTGACCAACATCAGAATGACTGCATTATTCGCTGTAAAGGCTTTGAAGCGGTTGCGATCCAGCATGAGCTCGATCATCTCAACGGAAAGCTGTTCCTTGACCGTATCTCCAACCCCGGCACCGAACTCTTCCGGCGCAAACACTGACCTCTGGACCTCTCAACCGGCGCCACCCGTCTGCACACCTGAGCGGGGGACGCCGGCAGCACATCACGCCAAACGCTGCAGGTACTCCAACAGAACACGTACCCCGAAACCGGTTCCCCCCGCAGGTTGCCCGAGACTAGCTTTTTCATTCCATGCAGTTCCCGCTATGTCGACATGCGCCCAGGGGCACTCGGGGGCAAAATGCTGCAAAAATGCTGCTGCGGTAATGGTTCCTGCCGGGCGTCCGCCCACATTTTTGAGATCCGCGACACTGCTATCCAGCTGCTTGGCGTATTCTTTACGCAGCGGCAGCTCCCATAAGTGTTCTCCGCACTCCTCGCCGGCATGGATGAGAGCCTGCACCAATTCGGCATCACTCCCCAGCACTGCGGCCGTATGGTGCCCGAGGGCGATGATACATGCCCCGGTGAGGGTTGCGATATCAATTACCGCGCGCGGATTTTTGCTCCCCACCCAGTGCAGCGCATCCGCAAGGATCAGGCGCCCTTCGGCATCGGTGTTGATGACTTCTATACTTTTGCCCGCAGCCGAACGCACAATATCGCCGGGGCGCTGCGCCGTACCGGAGGGCATATTCTCCACTGCGGGTATCACCCCCACAATATTTAACGGGAGCTGCAGGTATGCGGCACTTACCAGGGTGGCCATTACTGCAGCACCACCGGCCATATCCATCTTCATCTGCTCCATCCCCTCACCGGGTTTGAGCGAGATCCCCCCGCTGTCGAAGGTAACGGCCTTCCCCACCAGGGCCACCGGCGCCTCATCCGCTGCGCCTCCCTGATATTCCATCACAATCAGGCGCGGTTCGGCACTGCTCCCCTGCGCCACCGCGAGGAGTGCATGCAACCCGGCCTGTTCCAGGGCGTTCTGCCCCAGGATGGTGGTCTTGATTCCGCTGTTCTGGCTCTGTTCCCACGCGGTACGTGCAAGAAACTCCGGGGTTTTTACATTGGATGGCTCATTTACCAGATCGCGCGCCAGCGCGGTACCCTGCAGTATTTTCATCCTGCCTTGCAATACCTGTTTGAGTTTCGCACTCTGTGCTTCGGTGGCGGCGTAGAGGGTGATCGCTACCCGCGCAGGAGCCTGCTCCGGCTTACTTTTGTACTTATCAAAGGTATAGAGTTCGAGGATACATCCCTCCAGAAACCACTCCACTTCTGTGCCTGCGCCGGTCTCCGGCATGAGAGCGGTGTCCACCTCGATTTTTTCGATCTTCTTCTGCTTGATCTGCGCCCCGATACGCGCCCCGGCCTCACGCCACTGTGCCGCATCGGGGTCTTCCCCCAGCCCGGCAAGCATAAGGCCCGCTTCCCCTGCAACCCGAGGAGGAAGAATAAGCACTTCATCCGCCTTGGCGCTGAAGACATGGTTTGTGCGTAGCAGCGCCAGTTGATCCGCCATGTCGGGGGGGAAACTTTCACCACGCTCCCACGCCTTCTGTTCCAGCGCAACAACGCGCATGCCATTGCCGACATCTTTGTGTGACGGATAAATAAATTCTACTTCAGGTAACATGTGTCCATCTCCTTTTTCGTTGTGCTTCATTTTTACTGCGAACGTCAGCGCGCGAAATTATTGCAATCACCCACCCAGCTGATAGTATAAAAGAGATATTTACTTGATATACAGCCATTCGGCCATTCGGAGATCTGAATGACGCTTTTAAACGCCACCCAACTACGCACCCGGGTAACCCTGGTATTCTTTCTTACCATTCTGGCCATCGGCCTTATTGTTTCTGCCGTAGCCTTTGGAGTGCTGCTACGCAGCCATATAACATGGAGCGCAGAGCAACAGAAACTACACCTTAAGAGCAAACAAAAAGCCCTGGGCAACTGCCTGGAACACCTGAGCGAACAAGCCACCCAGATTCACAGTTGCAGTCTGTGCTGCAATATGCTCGATAAGTATAGTAACAAGCTTATGAGCATCGAAGACCTGCGCCAGGATAACACACAAAACCTTGCCCGGGCATTAGACCAATCGAAGATGATTGAGGGGATCACCCGCACCGATACCAGGGGCACCGTTATTGCAAGTGTGGGTTCGGTATCCCCGCGTGTAGCGTGGCCCTACATCCCCGCTGATGCTGGCAGTGGCGCAGAACACTCCATGGACGTAGCCTTTTCCGGCATCATCTCCGACCGTGGCTCTCTGCGTATTATCGCTGTCAGCGCCATAGCTACGGATGGGAAGATTCTGGGCTACGACATCCTGTTTTTTTCCCCTGTGCATTTTATTGACGCCCTGCACGATTACTCGGTGAAAGCCAATGTCCTCTTTCATCCAGCCAGCGACATCGCAATAGTATGGGCAGATGGCACCTACAGTGATGATTCAGATACAAACCCGCCGGAGAAACACGCACGGGTCAAACAGATTGTTCACACTCTAGAGCCGCACGGCGAAACAGAGAGAGTGCAGGAGTGGCCGCTCACCTCCAAGGGGGAAGAGCTCGAATTCATCTATGCGCGCATCCCGGGAAGCGAATGGTATCTCGGCAGCTATATCAAGGGTAATATATCCTTCGCCAACATGCTGCGCCAACACATTTCCATCCTTGCGGTAATATTGGGCCTCGCATTTGTGGGGGGGGCTCTGTGTTATCTGGCCCTGCGACCCTTCACGCGCGGATTTGTTTCCCTCGCCCGACGCTTAGAGCAGACCAATGCGAGCCTCAAGGAGGAAGTGAGTGAGCGGCGCCAGATCGAGGCAGAGCTGCGTCTAAGTGAGGAGCAATGGGCCAACACCTTTGCCTCCATCGAAGATGCCATTTTTATTCTCGATGCGGAAGGGCATATAAGCAAACAAAACAGCGCCGCGCGCAGGCTGTGCGCTGCCTACAGTGCCGCGAATCCCTCGAGTGATTTTCTCCCCAAAGAAAGGCAACCCTCAGCGCCATTCAAAACGATGCTGGCGCAGAACAACAGCATTAAACAAACCTACGAAGATCCGTCCGGATCTACGTTCCGCATCACTTTGACGCCTATCATGATCAATCAGCGCATTATCGGCGCGGTGCATCTGGTGCGGGATATAACGGAGGAAACCCGGGGAGAAAAGATGAAGAGTGAGATGCTTGCCGCAGTAAGCCACGAGATTCGCACCCCGGTTACCGCGATAACCGGATTTGTGGAGTTTATGCAGGACAACGAGGTTCCGCAAGAACAGCGCCAGGAATATCTGCAGATTATCCATCGGGAAATGGATCGCATGAGTGAATTGATGAACGACTTTCTGGATCTGCAGCGCCTGCAGTCATCCATGCAGGAATACACCTTTGCCGAAGCGGATGTGGCGGAACTGGTGCGAGAAAGCACCGGGCTGTATGAAATGGTGCTGCGAAAACACGCCCTCAATATGCAGGTGCCGGAGCATCTTCCTCCCATCAATGTCGATGCCGAACGGATGGTGCGGGCATTTTCCAATCTGATCTCCAATGCAATCAAATACTCCCCCGAGAAGGGCACCATCACCATTGGAGCGCGCAGCACCAAGCACAGCATTTTTATCTGGGTGAAGGATGAGGGGATCGGCATTCCACCCCAGAGCCAAAGCAAAATATTCAACCGCTTCTACCGCGTCAACGATGGGGATCAGCGCATTGCCGGGGGGTTAGGTCTCGGTCTTCCCCTGGTGAAGGAGATCGTGGGAGCGCACCGCGGCAGGGTATGGGTTGAAAGCAAGGAGGGGCAGGGAAGCACCTTCTTCGTGGAACTGCCCCGCACCTGATGTCATGCTGGAGTGCCAACCAGCATAAATCAGTTGTGTTCGCGCGTCTTACTGAACTCTACATCGGGCCACTGCTCTATAGTGTGCTGCAAACGCCATTCACTTGAAGCTAAAAAGGTGAGGTTGCCCTCGGCGTCATGGGCGATGTTGGACTTACATTTTTTTTCAAACTCGACGAGTTTGCGCTTCTCGCGACAATCTATCCAGCGTGCAGTGGCATACTCTACCGGCTCGTATACCGCATCCACTTTATATTCGGCACGCAACCGCTCCATAATCACATCAAACTGCAACACCCCCACCGCACCGAGGATATAGTCACTTCCCATGATGGGACGAAACAACTGTACCGCGCCCTCTTCCGCCAACTGCGTTAAACCTTTATCCAGCTGCTTGGTTTTGAGCGGATCCTTGAGGCGCACCCGGCGGAAATGCTCCGGCGCAAAGCTGGGGATACCGATGAATTTCAGTGGTTCCTTGACGGTGAAGGTATCACCGATCTTGATGGTACCGTGGTTGTGAATCCCGATGATATCCCCGGCATACGCCTCTTCCACATGGCTGCGATCCTGCGCCATGAAGATCGTGGCATTGGGAACGTTGATATCCTTGCCGATGCGATGATGGCGCATCTTCATGCCGCGTGCAAACTTCCCGGAACAGATGCGTAAAAATGCAATGCGGTCGCGGTGGGCCGGGTCCATATTCGCCTGAATCTTGAATACGAAACCACTGAAGTCCTCTTCGAGGGGATCAACCATGCGTGTTGTAGTCTCACGCGGCACCGGCGCAGGAGCGAGTTCCACAAATGCATCGAGCATCTCCTGGACTCCGAAATTATTCACCGCACTCCCGAAAAATACCGGGGTCTGGGTCCCGTTAAGATAGTCATCCAGATCAAAGGGAGTTGCGGCCCCTTCAAGGAGTTCAATATCTTCACGCAGCTCATCGGCCTGATCCCCCAGAAGTTCATCCACACGCGGATCTGCAAGATCATTGATGTGGATACCTTCACTGAGACGATCCTTGGCATGGCCGGAAAACAGATGGAGGGATTTTTTATACAGATTGTACGAACCTTTAAAGCGCTTCCCCATCCCGATAGGCCAGGAGAGAGGAGCGCATTCTATCTGCAGGGTCTCTTCAATATCCGCAAGTAAATCGAGCGGCGCCAGCCCCTCGCGGTCAAGCTTGTTGATAAAGGTGATGATGGGAGTATTGCGCATGCGGCAGACCTCCATCAACTTCTGCGTCTGGGTCTCCACCCCCTTGGCACTGTCGATAACCATCAGGGCACTATCCACCGCGGTAAGTACGCGGTACGTATCCTCAGAAAAATCCTGATGCCCCGGGGTATCGAGGAGATTAATTTCATAATCGCGGTAGTTGAACTTCATCACCGAAGAGGTAACCGAAATACCGCGATCCTGCTCCATCGCCATCCAATCACTCGTGGCATGGCGCGAGGACTTACGCGCCTTGATTGCGCCCGCCATCTGAATCGCGCCCCCGTAGAGGAGAAGTTTTTC
>JAIVHC010000183.1 GCA_020201305.1 Geobacteraceae bacterium | reverse complement strand
CTACCACATCCCGCAGCTCGACAACCTTAAGGTAAGCAGGAGCCTTATCGACAGCTACAACATCGAAGATATCGAGCTGGAGCCAATTCTGTTCCAATCAGGCTACTTAACCATCAAGGAAGCCGAGTTCACCGACTTCGGGGCTGAGTATGTTCTGGGTTTTCCCAACCACGAGGTAAGAATCTCCTTTCACGATGTAGTTGCACGTGCGCTAACCAACAAGTCTGACATCCTGGTGGAGAAGAAGAGTCTTCTTAAGAGTCTGCGTGAAGCGGATATTGAGCAATTCCGTACCACCCTGTGCAGCGTGTTCGCCTCTATCCCCTACAACAACTACACCAGAAACCAGATCAGCACCTTTGAAGGCTACTACGCCAGTATAGCCTATGTGTATCTTGCGAGCCTGGGCCTCGACCTAAGGGTTGAAGATCCCACCAGCACCGGGCGTATCGACATGACCATCCAGACAGGCAATATTATATATGTCGTTGAGTTCAAAGTCGAAGGCAAGGGGGATGCCCTGGCGCAGATCAAAGAGAAGCAATACCACCTGAAATTTATGGATCAGGGCAGGGATATCTACCTCATCGGTATCGACTTCGACTCAGAAAAGCGCAATATCTCTTCCTTCGAGTGGGAGAAGGTTTAGGAGCAGGTGCAAGGGGCAAGGTTTCAGGTGTCAGGTCTAAGAATTTGACGCGTTGTGCCTCTGGTTTTCTCCCACGCGGTACTTTGAGAAGGCACTTAAAGCAATGGATTCTTCATTTCCGGTAAAAAATAAAAGCCTCTTCGCCCTGCGCAAATACCGCCATAACATCGTGGCGATATATCTGTTTGGTTCCTGTGCTACGGGTCAGGTTAGCCCCATCAGCGATGTGGATATAGCGGTACTCCTCAAGGGTAATGATAAAACGGATGCGCACAGATTTCGCTTTGCATTTTACGCAGATATGTCACGTGTGTTGCAGCGCAACGATATTGATGTGGTGATATTGAACACATCAAAAAATCTGATTTTGCAGGACACCATCGTGCGTGAAGGGAGATTGCTCTACTCGGCGGATGATGAAGCACGGATTGCCTATGAAGTCCGAACTATGCATATGTGTATGGATTTTAAACAGCAACGCAAGCGCAATGTAGGGATGTGATGGAAATTATCCACCAGAAAATCGCCCGGATTCGGGAGCATTTAAAGCTTATCCGTTCTATTGAGAACGAGTGCAACGCCAGGTTTCACTCCGATCCCATATACCGTGGCGCACTTTTGCACTATTTGTATCTTAGCTCAGACAGTTGCATAAGCCTGGCGGAGATGCTTATACGCCATCTGGGCCTGCGGCCTCCGCAATCTTACTCCGATTCAATTGATGTGCTAGGCGAAGCCGGAGTGCTGGAGGCTGACTTTGCCTACAGATTTGCCCAGATTGCAGGTTTCAGGAACTTTCTCGCGCATGACTACGAGAAGGTTGATAAGGATATAATCTGCAATGCAATTCTGCCGGGATTGGTGGATGTGGATGAATATCTGGAGCAGATTATAAAAGCCCTGAATTGAATGGGAAAAGAGCACGCCGATTTTATTGTTTTAAGATGCAATCAAGGTGGCCATTGGCCACCCTACGGTACAAACCTTGAACCCCGAACCTGAAACCTTGCACCTTTATTTCTTCATCCCCCATACACGTGCGCGCGCGTGAGCGGATAGTTGTGCTCGGGACCGTGGGTGAAGAGAAACTGGTGCAGGTGCAGGTTGCCGCAGCAGAATGCGGCTTCGGAAAAGTTCAGATAGGTGCGCCACATGCGTGCAAAGCTTGGATCGAAGGTCTCTTCAATGTGTGGAACTACCTGTTCAAAGCGATGGCTCCACTCGCGCAGGGTGAGGGCGTAATGGCGGCGCAGGTTTTCCATATCTTCAAGGATAAAACTGCTGTTGCCTAAGAGTTCTACCACCTGAGTGGCAGCGGGAATATCGCCGCCGGGGAATATGTATTTGTTTATCCATGGATCGCATTTTTCAGGCACGTCTTTAGTGATGCAGTGCAACACGCCGAATCCACCGGGTTTCAAGAGTTCCTTTACTTTGTCGATGAAGGTGGCATGGTATTCCCTGCCGACATGTTCAAACATCCCGATGGATACGAACTTGTCAAACTGACCGCTCAGGTCGCGATAGTCCTGTAGATGTACTGCAATCTGCCCATCCAGATTCTCTTCCCGTATTCTGGCGCGGGCATAGTCATACTGCTGCTGTGACAGGGTGCAGCCGATGCCATGGATGCCGTATTTTTTTGCGGCATATATGAGCATTCCGCCCCAGCCGCAGCCGATATCCACGAGGGTTTCCCCTGCGTTAAGGTGGAGTTTGCGGCAGATGTGTTCGTATTTGTCCTGCTGTGCCTGTTCCAGATTGTGGTTTTCATCACGGAAATAGGCGCACGAGTAAGTCATGCTCTCATCGAGCCAGAGGCGGTAAAAGTCATTGCCCAGATCATAGTGGCTCTGGATGTTGCGCGCCGAGCGGTTTAACGTATTGGTGGTCTGCAGGCGCAGCAGTGCAAGTTCGAGTTTGGACTGAAGTGGTAGCTTCGGCGCGTCGAAGCCGGAGCTCATCCCCACGCGAATCAGATGCTGCATATCACCTTCTATGTCGATATTGCCGCGCATGTACTCTTCCCCAAAGCCGAGGGAACCTTCTCTGAGAATCCGCTTTACGGCGAGGGGAGACTTAAGCTTTAATTCCGATTTAAACGGCTTTTCTCCGAGCATGAAGGTATCGCCGTCCCAGAAATGTACTTTCAGCGCGGCGTCGTGCTGGTCTTTGCCTATCGACTCGACCACGTTCTGGAATACGTCCTTCATGCCGTCCTCCTTGTTTATCGATCCTGGCTTAAGTTTTTTCAATCCTGTATAAATGGTAGCAAAAATAAGGCATGTGTAAAGGGCCCCTTTTACTGCCCCCTTGCGATGACAAAGGGGAGGTGGTACAAGTCGCTCAAGATCTGTTTGATATGGTGGGTGTACAGGTTCACAGGCATGCTCTGGACTTGATGCTTCGTAGAATTAACCTGAACGGAAAGAATCAATGAAACGTTTGGTGGTAGGATTTGTGTGGCTGGGGATATTTACGCTCCTGCTGGTGGCGCTGGATCAGGTGTTGTTGCGCTATCGCGGTTTTGAGCAGCCTTTCCTGCGCGATGTACAGGAGTTTCATGCCGATTTCCGCCGCCGCCTGTTCGGTTTGCCCCAGATACAAATCCCGCAAAGTAAACCTGCTCGAGCCCCTGAACCTGAGGCCGTCGCCCCTGCAGATACCAGTGCCGATGCTGTGGTGGAGCGGGAAATCACGCGTGTGACGCAACAGGCTGTCCCCGGCCCTCAAGACGAAGCGGAGGATGGTTCACTGCGCTACATCTATCTCGATGCAGAGCAGAACATCCAGTTTGCCGAGCATTATGAAGATATACCCCCCCGCTTCAGAGATGCGGTGCAGGTAGTTGGAGAATGAGGATCCACACAACTAGTTATTGCTTCTGCTATTATTTCAGTTCACCCATTTTTATGGCAGGGTGCCGTAGATCTCGGGGCGGCGGTCGCGGAAACTTAAAATCTGCGAACGGTACTTGATCATCTCCTCGTGGGAGAAGGTGGCGACCAGTTCGGTGTTGGTCTCACCTGCTTCCGCCAGGACATCTCCGCGCGCCGAAATCAGCATACTCATGCCGAAGAAGTCGAGCTTGCCCTGAATGCCGCAGCAGTTGGCGGCGGCCACAAATATCTGGTTTTCTATGGCGCGGGCACGCAACAATGTACGCCAGTGTTCCTGCCTTGGTTTAGGCCACTCGGCAGGGATGCAGAGAATTTCCGCCCCTTCGAGGGCCATTTTGCGGAACAATTCCGGAAAACGCAGATCGTAGCAGATAGCCAGGCCCAGACGTCCGGCGGAGGTGGGAACAACACACACCCGATTCCCGGGGCTTAAGAAACGATCTTCCCCCATGGTGGAAAACATGTGCAGCTTGCGGTAGCTATCTACAATGCTGCCTTCATCTGCCACATAGAGGGTGTTGTACAGGGTGGCGTTGTCTTTTTCCGGCAGGCTTCCCACGATCACCAGGTTCAACTCGGTTGAGAGATCTTTGAGCATTTCCAGAATGCGGGGGGTCTCCTCTGCCAGATGGGCGAGGTTGCGGTAGTCGTAGCCACAACTCCACATCTCCGGAAGGATTGCAAGCTGAACATTCTGAGCCGCCAGGCGACGCAGGCCTTCAGCCGCAGTTGCAATATTTGTGTCGATATCTCCGAGTTTAATATTGAATTGTACCACCCCTGCAGTGACATCCTGTTTCATGCTGATGTAATCTCCTTTAGATAGCATATGTGTGAAAAAATCTTCTCGTTTCGGTCTCTTACACCTCTTAGTATAGACGAGCATTTTCAAAGTAGCAAGGGGGCAAAGCGAGCCTTTTCTGGTGAAAGTGCCTGAAAAACAAGAGTACTCAATAGGGCAGAAAGTAACACATATAAGATTTGCTTTGTTGACACGTAGCGTATGGCGGTGATATGAAGATAGAATTTGGTTCGGGCAAACCAAAGAAACCGTAAAATTGAAAATTGGTATGGGTAAACACAGTAAAAATGAAATGAATACGTAAGTAGTTATATTTACGCAGAATGTGTCAGCTGTCGGCATGCGTCCGGGGGCTGGGTATAATTGAAATGCTGATGTTTTTTTATTGTTGTGTGCCGGCTCTGAAGTTGTCTCGGTACAGCTTTTCAGGGTTATTTATCTGTTGATGTTATATGTTTTATTTTACGGGGGAAGTTGTGAAAATATTCTTAACTTTGTTGTTCACCTTGCTTGCTCTGCCCGCTGTTGCCAGTGAGGGCGGAACCCAGATCCAGAACATGACGGGCTCGACCATGGGCATTATTGCCCTGATGCTTTTTGTTGCCGCCTACAGTCTGGTTATCTTCGAAGAACAAATCCATCTGCGTAAAAGTAAACCGGTGCTCCTTGCCGCCGGGATTATCTGGGTGCTGGTTGCTGTCAGCTACAATGCTGCAGGGATGCCGGATCACGCGCATAATGCCATTAAACACAACCTGATTGAATACGCCGAACTGTTCCTGTTTCTCCTCGTAGCTATGACCTATATCAACGCCATGGAAGAGCGCAACGTGTTTCAGACCCTGCGCTGTCTGCTGGTGTCACGCGGATTTTCTCTCCGCGTTATCTTCTGGCTTAGCGGTGGGTGGTTCCAATCAGCGCTTTGTGGTTATTGCCTGTATCAACGTGGTCGTAGCCGCGAATGCCGGGGGCGCCTTTTCTCCCTTCGGTGATATCACCACCCTGATGGTGTGGCAGAAGGGGATGGTTGAATTTCAGGAGTTTTTCGCTCTGATTATTCCTTCGCTGGTTAACTGGATCGTGCCGGCGTCTATTATGCACTTCCTGATCAACAAAGAGACACCCCCGGCTCTGGACGAGGCGGTTGTGATGAAATTCGGCGCAAAGCGAATCATCTTCCTGTTCCTGTGTACTATTGCCACCGCGGTATCCTTCCATAACTTTCTCCATCTGCCCCCTGCTGCGGGGATGATGCTCGGTCTCGGGTATCTGGGTTTCATGTCGTACTATATCAAGATGCACGATCATGCAGCGAATATGGCAGATATGCCTCCGGGTATGGGTGCCGAAGATGATGATCATCAGGGCTTCGATCTGTTCCGCAGGATTGCTGCCGCGGAATGGGATACCCTGCTGTTCTTCTACGGCGTAATTATGTGTGTCGGCGGGCTGGGGCAGTTCGGCTACCTGGCGATGGCTTCTCAGTTCATGTATTTTGATCTGGGCGCATTTAATGCCAACGTTCTGGTAGGCATTTTGTCCGCGATTGTGGATAATATCCCGGTGATGTTTGCGGTCCTGAGCATGGAACCGGACATGTCGCACGGGCACTGGCTCCTGGTAACCCTCACTGCCGGGGTCGGAGGAAGTATGCTCTCCATCGGTTCTGCCGCCGGGGTTGCTCTCATGGGTACCGCACGCGGCATCTACACCTTCGGGCGTCATCTGGTGTTTACCCCCATCATCGCTCTGGGGTATGCGGCGAGCATTGCAGTGCACATGCTGGTTAACGGCAAATACTTCCACTAAATACGTTTTTATATATGATTTTCCTTGCGCCGGAGTGTGAACTGCACTCCGGCGCAGTAGGTTTAAGCTTCGCGTTTGCGTTGCGTTCTTGCTTCTGCTTTTGCTCTTTTACCCGCTTCCAACGGACCCGCCATGTCTGCTGTGTGCACATCTACCCTTCCTGGGTCCGCCCTGTACCTCCACATCCCTTTTTGCGTGCGTAAGTGCCCTTACTGTGATTTTTATTCTCTCCCCCTGCAGAACCCGGTGGTGCCCGATACCTATGTGGATGCGCTCTGTGTGGATATTCAGAGAGCCTTACCTGCAGGAGCTTCTCTTAGGAGTGTGTTTATCGGAGGAGGGACTCCATCGCTTCTTAATTTAATCCAGGTGGAGCGCATTGTCGCGGTGCTGCAGGAAGTGGTTCAGCTTGATCCCGGGTTGGAATTCAGCATGGAAGTGAACCCTGCAACGGTTGCGTCAGAGTGGCTGGAGGGAGTATGTGCCCTGGGAGTGAATCGGCTTTCCATCGGGGTTCAATCATTTCAAGATGAGGCTCTAAGTGTTTTGGGGAGGACACATACCGGTGCGGACGCATTAAGGTGTATCGAGCGCGCACGCAGCGCGGGATTCATAAACATCAATGTTGATATGATGTTTGCTCTTCCGGGTGTGCATGATCCGGGGTATAAGCGCGCATGGATGGAAGCGGATCAGCACATGCTCTCACGCCTGATTCCGGAGCATGTTTCAGTTTACGGTCTGACTCTGGAACCGGGTACGCCCTTCGGGGTTCAGGCTCAACAGGGTCGGCTTGCCGAGAGTGATGAGGAGGAATTTCGGCATCAGTTTATTGCCTGGCATCAGACCCTGCAAGCGTTGGGCTATTGCCATTATGAGATTTCCAACTATGCTCGTGCGGGCTGGGAGTGCCGCCACAATCTCGCGTACTGGCAGCGCAGAACCTGCTATGCCTGTGGCGCATCTGCGCATGCATTCAACGCTGCCGATTGGGGGGTAAGGAGCGCATGCGCTCCGGATGTGGGAAGGTACGTAACTGCAGTGCAGCGTGGGGAGGATCCACGCCATGAGGTGGAGCGCTTTGATGCGCATGGTGCCATGGCTGAATGGGTGTATCTGCGCCTGCGCACGGCACACGGGGTAGATGCGGCGGCATTTCACGCCACCTTCGGCGTGGAGTTTGCCCGCGTCTATGCAGATGCAATTCGCGCCTGCGGTCCAGCTTTGCATCAGGCTGCGGGGCGCTGGTATTTCCCCCCGCAGGAGTGGCTTCTCTACAATCACCATGTGCGGGAGTTTTTATCTTAGTATTTTGCCCGCCTGCGTCCCCTGCCTTGACAAAGGGTATGGGCGTTGTTATCTTCACCCCTGTTAGCACTCGTGCTTATTGAGTGCTAAATAAAGAATTTGAATATTTGGTGTAGGCGCGTTGCCCCATCGGGTGGCAACAGCAATTACACAAGGCAGGGATGTATGGGATTGAATCAGCGCAGTCTGGGCATATTAGAGGCAATAATTGAAGGACATATTGCCTCTGGCGAACCGATAGGCTCGCGCACGATTGCCAAACAGCACCAGGAGAAGATGTCGCCAGCGACGGTGCGCAATGTCATGGCGGATCTGGAGGAGATGGGCTTCATCGCCTCACCGCATACCTCTGCCGGACGGATCCCCACTGACAAAGGGTATCGCTTTTATGTTGATACCATGTTGCATGTGCGTGATCTTTCGCTCAAACAACGGCGCAACATCGAATCTCACTGCAACGCCGTGGATCTGCATGTTGAAGCGTTGTTGAAGCGGGTGGGGAATCTTCTCTCGGATATGTCGTGCTATACCGGTGTGGTGTTAGTACCGCGCTTTTCCGCGTCGCGTTTCAGACATATAGAGTTTGTCCCCCTGTCCCATAACCGTCTGCTGGCGATCTTTGTCTCCGGCACGGGGGCGGTGCAGAATAAGATCCTCAAGGTAGAGGAGGGGCTTCCGAGCGCGGATGAGTTGCAGCACGCAGGCAATTACCTTAATCAATCGCTACACGGTATGACCATCCGCCAGGTGCGGAGAGTCATCGCAGAGAAAATGCAGGAGGAGCGGGTAAAATACGACCGCCTCATGCATCAGGCATTGACCCTCTCGAGCAAGATGTTTGACACCGACATGGATGACGATATTATCATCGAGGGGGCGACCAATATGCTCGATTACCCCGACTTCGCAGATCCCGAAGCGATGAAACGTCTTTTCAAGGCGTTTGAGAAGAAAAAACTTCTTATCGAATTACTCGATATGAGCCAGGACTCAAGTGAGGTTCAGATATACATAGGCGGGCAGACCCGCTATCAGGATTTTAGAGGTTGCAGTCTGATTTCGGCGCGTTATACCAATGGTGAAGAGGCTCTCGGCTCCATCGGAGTTATTGGGCCGAGTCGCATGTTCTACTCCCAGGTTATACCAGTGGTTGACTACACCGCCAGGCTGATCAGCCGGATGCTTAAAAGAGAACTGGAATAATACAGAATAGAGAGGTTGAACCGTGGCAGAAAAGAAGAAACAAAAGGATCAACGCGCAGAGGACGTAGAAATTATGGAAAATGAAGCCTCCGCAGAGCAGACGCAAGCCGCTTCCAATGAGGATATGGTGCCTGCAAGTGAGCTGACGGCGTGTCGGGATGAACTTGCGCAGATGAAAGATCAGTTTCTGCGCGCGCGTGCGGATATGGAGAATTACCGCCGCCGTATGCAGCGGGATAAAGAGGAGATGGCGAAGTTTGCCAACGAGGGAATCCTTAAAGAGATTCTCCCCGTAGTGGATAACCTTGATCGGGCCATTGCCCATGCACGCGAACAGGAAGAAAAGGGATCCAGCCTTCTCGACGGTGTAGAAATGACCCAGCGCCAGTTGCACAAAGTGCTGGAGAAGTACAATGTTGTTCCTATCGATGCCCTGGAAAAACCCTTTGATTCTGCGTGCCACGAGGCCATGGGGCAGATGGAACGTGATGACTGTCCACATAATACGGTAGTGGAGGAGATGCAGAAGGGGTACACCCTCAATGAGCGCCTCCTGCGCCCATCCATGGTGATGGTATCCAAAAAGAACAGTTCTGAAGATGAGGGAAAAAATTCACAATAATTCAAGGTTGACCCTTGATATGTGAAAAAAGAGTTATAACTTAATTTCGAAGTAAAACGCTGAGCAACCCTTAAGGCTTAATGCGTTATTAAATATTCCAATATGAAGGAGAACAGTTATGGGTAAAGTAATAGGTATTGATCTGGGCACCACAAACTCTTGTGTGTCTGTAATGGATGGGGGTGAGCCCACCGTTATCGCGAATGCGGAAGGCTCCCGCACCACGCCCTCCATGGTGGCTTTTTCCGAGAGTGGCGAACGTCTGGTGGGGCAGCAGGCTAAACGCCAGGCGGTAACCAACCCGGAGAATACCCTGTTTGCGATCAAACGTCTTATCGGACGTAAGTTTGATTCCGAAGCGGTGAAGAAGGATATAGAGATCAGCCCCTTTAAGATTATCAAAGCAGAGAACGGTGATGCCTGGGTTGAAGTACGTGGCAAACAGTACAGTGCGCCGGAAATTTCCGCCATGGTGCTGCAGAAGATGAAGCAGACCGCCGAGGACTATCTGGGCGAAGATGTAACCGAAGCGGTTATCACCGTACCGGCATACTTCAACGATTCCCAGCGTCAGGCTACCAAGGATGCGGGCAAGATTGCCGGACTTGAAGTGCTGCGTATCATCAACGAACCTACTGCTGCAGCACTGGCCTATGGTCTGGATAAGAAAGACGATGAGAAGATCGCGGTATTTGACCTTGGTGGGGGTACCTTTGATGTTTCCATCATGGAGCTGGGCGATGGTGTGTTTGAAGTTAAGTCCACCCACGGGGATACCTTCCTCGGCGGGGAGGATTTTGATCAGCACGTCATCGACTATGTAGCTAATGAGTTCAAGAAAGATCAGGGTATTGATCTGCGCCAGGACAAAATGGCCCTGCAGCGTCTTAAGGAAGCGTGTGAGAAAGCGAAGTGCGAACTCTCCTCTTCCGTTGAGACCGAAATTAATCTGCCGTTTATCACTGCAGATCAGTCCGGGCCTAAGCACATGAACATTAAGCTCACGCGCTCGAAGCTCGAAAGTATCTGCGCTGAACTCATCGATAAGCTTGAAGGACCCTGCCGTACCGCGCTCAAGGATGCGGGGCTTTCCGCTTCTGATATCAATGAGGTTATTCTGGTGGGTGGTATGACCCGGATGCCTGCAGTGCAGGAGCGTGTAGAGAAGATCTTCGGCAGAACTCCGAGCAAAGGGGTGAACCCGGACGAGGTTGTCTCCATCGGCGCCGCGATCCAGGGTGGTGTCCTGAAGGGCGATGTGAAGGATGTGCTCCTCCTCGATGTTACACCGCTTTCTCTGGGGATTGAAACCCTCGGCGGGGTGATGACCAAGCTGATTGAGAAGAATACCACCGTACCCTGCAAGAAGAGTCAGATCTTCTCAACTGCGGCAGATAATCAGCCGGCGGTATCGGTACACGTGCTCCAGGGTGAGCGCGAGATGGCTACGGACAACAAGACCATCGGGCGCTTTGACCTTGCGGATATTCCGCCCGCGCCGCGCGGTGTGCCCCAGATCGAGGTTACATTTGATATCGATGCCAACGGGATCCTCAATGTATCCGCCAAGGATATGGGCACCGGCAAAGAACAGTCCATCCGCATCACGGCATCTTCGGGCCTCAGCGACGAAGAGGTCGAGAAGATGGTCAAGGACGCAGAGATGCACGAGGACGAGGACAAAAAACGCCGTGAGCTCATCGAGGCGAGGAACCAGGCGGACAGTCTGGTTTACACCACCGAGAAATCGCTTAAGGACAACGAAGACAAGATTGATGCCGAAACCAAGGGTAACATCGAGTCTGCGCTTGAGGATGTGAAAAAGGCGATGGAAGGCGATGATGTGGAGGCGATCAACAAGGCCGTTGAGGCACTCTCCCAGGCATCACACAAGCTTGCTGAAGCGATGTATGCCGAGGCCCAGCAGGAAGGCGAAGCTGGTGAAGGCGCAGAGCAGGGAGACGCTGCAGGGGACGATGACGTAGTTGACGCCGAATACGAAGATGTCGAGGATGACAAGAAGAAGTAAAGTCATTCATGGCCAGAGATAAACAGTCCGGCAGTGGTTGCCCAGGTGACCGCTGCCGGATGTTCTTTGTCTGCCTGCTGCATGGAAACATAAATGTGAGGATACCATTTTGGCTAAACAAGATTACTACGAAGTCCTTGAAGTCCACAAAAATGCGAGTGAAGCAGAAATAAAAAAGGCGTATCGGCGTCTTGCAGTAAAATACCATCCGGATAAAAACCCCGGCGATGAGGAAGCCGAAGCCCGCTTTAAAGAACTTTCGGAGGCGTACAGTGTGCTGGCCGATCGGCAGAAGCGGGCTGCCTATGATCAATTCGGACATGCCGGGGTAGATGGCAACGGCGCAGGCGGTTTCTCTTCCGGGGGCTTCAGTGGCAGCCCGTTTGAAGACATCTTCGGGGATATCTTCGGGGATATCTTCAGTTCCGGAGGTGGTGGCCGGCGCGGCAGCCGTGGGCAGCGCGGAGATGATCTGCGCTACAACCTCACCGTCAGCTTTGAAGAGGCAGCCTTTGGTACCGAAAAAAATATAAAGATTCCGCGTCACAGTGCGTGTGAAACCTGTGGCGGTAGCGGCGCACGTCCCGGAACCAGTCCTACCACCTGTCCCACCTGTGGCGGTGCCGGTCAGGTACGGATGCAGCAGGGTTTTTTCCAGCTCACGCGCCCCTGTCCTGATTGTAATGGCGCGGGGAGCAAGAT
>JAIVHC010000130.1 GCA_020201305.1 Geobacteraceae bacterium | reverse complement strand
ACCCTGGGTGATATTCCAGCCACTCTCCCAGAAGGTGTGAATCAGTTCTTCTACGTTGTGTGCGCGCCCTTCTTCGGTGCGCTCGACAATGTCGCGCGGATTCGCGCCCATCTCGGCCCAGAAGAAACTCGCTCCGCCGAGGGCGGCGAGGGTGCAGGGCTCGTGGGTACAGGTAGCCACGGTTGAATGGGGCATGGCAAGACGGGTGATGGCCACGATCTGAGCCTGGCGCACTTCGGGAATCGTCCCCATAACCCCCATGGGAGTATCCGGGATGGGAATCCGGCGTGCAGCGCCACTGAATACAGGCTTGATACTTGCGGTATAGCAGATAAGTTCGGCGATCTCGCGGTTATTATGCTCCGGACCAACCGGCTCTACACAGGTACCCACCTGGAGTCCGGCGGCAAGAAACTTCTCAATACTGCTGCGGCGCTGCTCCGGCGGGATAGCGGTATCCTCCCCCTCACGCAGGCGCAACGCGTGATATACACCACTCACACCCGCCTGTTTTATCTCATCGGCATGCTCGGCGCAGTTATCCCCCACATTCACCACCAGGGGGGTATGCGGCTTCAGCGCGGCACGCAGTTCCGGGAGATATGGAGCGAGCTTGGCATAAGGGAAATTCGCGGTGGTCATAGCCAACACGGCCTGGCATCCATCTTCTTCAAAACGCTTTGCCATGGCCACGGCCTCTTCGATACTCAGTTCGGAAGAGCTCCCGAATACCTTATTACCCGCGGCAAAGGAGCAGAACCTGCACTCCTCGGGGCAAGGAGCGAGATTGAGTGCCAACTGTCCGTGAATCTCTGCTTTATTGTCCTGCAGTTTGCGTGACAGCTCACTCGCAACCCCGATCATTTGACAGGCAGCGTCGCTGTAGGGTTCATACCCGAGCAGGTGCTGAATCTCTTTCTGGGTAAGGCGTTCATCTTCGCGCGCTTTAGCAAGCAGATAATCGATCATATCCTTCTAATCCTCCATTGTGGGCAAAACCTGCATATCATTCCAGATCACAAAGTAAATAACATATCCTGTTAAAGTAAGAAAAGAGATGCAAAGTGTCAAATAACTTATGTCGATAGTTTCAAATTAATTGAGCCTCTTGCAAAATAATATGCAAGAAACTGCATGTAACAATACATAAAAAGCGTAACTATTCACCACCTCAGCCCAGCAGGGGTGGTGAATAGTTACCTCGAAAGTTACCTACATGGTATGGACGATGATTTACTTAGTGTTTGTCAGCTGACCTCTAAAGCCAGGTTACACAAAGTTCACCGATCATATGAACAAACTTGTCAAAATCCACCGGCTTAATCAAATATCCATCAACACCACAGGTACGTGCTTCTAAACGGTCTTCTTCGACATCAGAGGTTGTCAGTACCACAATGGGGATTTTCTGCAGCTCGGGATCCTTCTTGACGATAGCAAGAACTTCAAGCCCGCTGACATGAGGCATGCGCAGATCAAGGATAATCAGATCAGGTCTGGGAGATATGGCGGGATCTTCATACGAACCGCGGCGATAAAGATAATCAAGGGCAGCCTTACCATCGCCAACCTGCCTGAGGTGTACATCACCAACGTTACGCTGAAGCGCTATCCGGACGATGGCCGCATGAGCCGGCTCATCTTCTGCATGCAATATGACCCTGGTTTTTTCGTTTGTCATGTTGTCATGTCCTTATTGATCAGAA
>JAIVHC010000129.1 GCA_020201305.1 Geobacteraceae bacterium | reverse complement strand
CCCCCGTGGGTGTAGACCTCCCAGCGTTGCGGCTGTGTATCGGGAACACGACGCGCATCAATCGCGACCACGATACACTGGGAACCGAAGCGCTGTGCCCCACGCGTAACAAAGTCAGGGTCATGCACCGCTGCGGTGTTGATGGAGACCTTATCCGCCCCGGCGTTGAGGAGGTTACGGATATCATCGGTGGTACGGACACCGCCGCCCACGGTTACCGGCATAAATACCGACGCCGCAGTGCGTGCCACCACATCCAGGATGATGCCGCGCTTGTCACTAGAGGCGGTGATGTCGAGAAACGTGAGTTCGTCCGCGCCCTGGGCATCATAGGCAATCGCAGCCTCCACCGGATCGCCGGCATCGCGCAGCCCGACAAACTGAACCCCCTTGACCACGCGTCCATCCTTAACGTCCAGGCAGGGGATGATGCGCTTACTCAGCATCAGCTTTCTCCCCTGGCGCAGGCAAGGGCGGCTTTCAAATCCAGAGCGCCGCTGTAGATTGCTTTGCCGGTGATGGCTGCGCACACTCCGCGCTCCTCCAGAGCGAGAAGATTGCGGATATCGTCCATACTTGACACTCCACCAGAGGCAATTACCGGGATGGAGACAGCATCTGCGAGAGCACCCGTAGCTTCGAGGTTCGGGCCCTGCATCATGCCATCGCGGGAGATATCCGTGTAAATAATCGCGGCTACCCCCATCCCTTCGAGTTCCTGCGCCATATCCACCGCTTTCTTTTGCGTAACTTCAGCCCAACCGCGCACAGCCACGAGACCGTCCCGGGCATCGATCCCCACCACGATCTGCCCCGGAAATTTTGCACATGCCTGGCGCACCAGCTCCGGATTCTCCTTGGCCACCGTACCCAGAATCACGCGCGAGAGGCCAAGCTCCAGATATGCTTCAATGGTTGCCAGATCGCGGATGCCACCGCCGAGTTGGGTGGGAATGTCCAGCGCCTGTACAATAGACTGGATTGCATCGCGGTTGCGCGGCACTCCGTCAAAGGCACCATCGAGATCGACAATGTGGAGCAATTCGGCCCCGGCGTCCTGCCATGTGCGTGCCTGTGCCGCGGGGTCGGTGGAATATACCGTATCCCTGTCCATCAGCCCCTGTTCGAGGCGCACACAACTACCCTGCTTCAGATCAATCGCGGGAATTACCAGCATTTACAGTTCTCCAAAATTTTTGAGTATTTTAAGCCCCACAGCCTGACTCTTCTCGGGATGGAACTGCGTCGCCATGACATTGTCGCGCCAGATGGCAGAACAAAAGCGCATACCGTAGTCGGTAGTGGTCAGAACATCCTGTTTCTGTGTTGGAATCACGCGATAGGAGTGGACGAAGTACACATAGCTGCCGTTCTCCACCCCGCGTAAGAGTGGGCACTCGCGCTCTATCTGAATCTGATTCCACCCCATGTGGGGAATTTTAAGCGCTTCGCCATCCACCTGCATATCCGTAGGGAAATGCTCTACCGTTCCGGGAATTTCTCCGAGACCGGTATGGGTTCCGAACTCTTCGCTGCGCTCAAACAGCACCTGCAACCCCAGACAGATTCCCAGAAAAGGGCGCCCCCTGTGGATATGTGCCTGTATCGGCTCTATAAAACCACCCTGTTTCAGGTTCTCAATGCAGTCGCCAAAGGCTCCGACCCCGGGGAGTACCAGACGTTCGGCGCGTTCCACCTTGCGCGCATCCGCGCT
>JAIVHC010000128.1 GCA_020201305.1 Geobacteraceae bacterium | reverse complement strand
GTGCTGCAATAACCAGCGTGCTCTGTCGGCCTATTCTATCCGAAATATTACCCGCGCAAAACGTGCCAATCACCCCGAAGAACTGCAATAGCGACAGGGAGATCCCAGCATACCACAGCGACTCCCCCTGCTGGGTGAGATACACCGGCAGATACAGGGTCAGGGCACTTTTGACCGCAGTCTGAAACAGAACATACAGAGCAATTACCACGAACAGAGGCGCATACCTGGACAGCACCCGGCGGGTGTCACCCCGTTCAGGCAGACGTTGGCGGGTGGAAGGAACCTTGTAGTGGCGCAGTTTCACAAACAGGACCAGGGATGCGGCCAGGCCAATGGGGATCAGACGGTATATCTCCTCCAGGCTCCACCAGGATACTGCGCTGATCACGAGCATGGGCCCCAGGGTACGCGCGAGCTCACCCCCCACCATGAAGAAGCTCATACCGGTACCCACCCGGGTGCCGGAGACCTCCCGCACCATCACCGGGGAGCGCACATGAAACAGTGCGGCAGAAATCCCGGCTATGAAAAGGAGAAGAAGCAACACGCCAAAGGAGGGAGCGAGCCCCACCAGACCCATGCTGATTGCGGTTACTGCCGGGGTGAGAATCACGAAATAGCGGATGCCGGTGCGTTCGGCTATAAGGCCCAAAAAAGGGTTGAATAGCGCGGGGATGCGGCGCACGATATCGAGCATCGCACTCATGGAGAGCGACATCCCGAGTTTGTCGATCAGTAGCGGCAAAAGCGCGGGTAACATGGCGGAAAAGGTATCGTGGCTCAAATGTGCGGCCGAGAGGGTAAACACCTCAGCTTTCTTGAACTCTTTTTTACTCACTGCATAGCTCCATTGCATTGCATTTAATTACATTTCAATCAGCACATTCACTGCATCATATACGTGCAGGCAAAAGGGAACCAGAAATTTAATCCAAATCCTGCGCGGCGTTCAAGCCCGCTGCGGGAAAGGGATTGTACTTTTGCGCAGATCTTTGGTGATGTTTACTGGAATAGGGATTAATTCAAAAAAACGCTATCCCCACGCACCTTTAACCACCCACTTTATGCCGAGCTGCCTGTGACCCAGATTACACGCTTTAACTTACTCGCCACCGCCCTTGCCGGGTTGATGCTTGCACTAAGCATCAGCTACTTCTTTATCTTTCTGCCCTACAAGGAATACTCCGAGCGTACCGCCATCCTGCGGCAGCGCTATATTGCGGAAGAAAAACGGGATCTTAAGCTGGAAACGCAGCGGGCCATCGATGAGCTAGAGTTCCTGTACCGCGATTATCTCGACGAGATCCAGACCCAGCTGCAGATGAATGTCGTCGGCATGAAAACGTTCATCGAAGCACGGCAGCACGAGAGCCTCTCCCAGATCCACACCAGGGTCACCCAGCTGCGTCGCGAGCTCAATCAATTGCCCCGCATGGCACACCTTATATTCGATGCACAGGGGGAGCTGATCAGCTACAGCAAGCAACCTCTACGCGAGATGGGTATGGCAGCGGATCGAAGCGGGGAAAACCTAGCACGGTATCAGCCGCAATAAAACCAAGGACGGGGATTCATACTACGCCGACAGCGTCATCGTGCCGCTGACGGATCGGAAAGGCAATATTGTCGAATATATTGCGGCGCGCTATGAGGCCCTGATGCGTATGGTGGACACCCGGGGAGAGCTGATATCGCCGGGGTTATTTTTACCC
>JAIVHC010000307.1 GCA_020201305.1 Geobacteraceae bacterium | reverse complement strand
CGCAACCCTCTTCGGCGAGAAACGCGGAAAACGGGGGCATGGAACCCGGATTAAGGCCGCCGATATCCGCATGATGACCCCGATTTGCCACATACGCCACAATGGTGCTATCCAGCCATACCGCAGTGATAAGGGTAATATCGGGCAGATGGCTGCCCCCCCGCGCAGGGTGGTTGCTCAGGATGGTATCCCCGGGGCACAGCTCAATCTGTGGATCTTCAATCTGCGCCTTTACCGCATGACTCATGGCACCCAGATGTACCGGGGTGTGAGGTGCGTTTGCGACCAGATTCCCGTCCGCATCGAACAGGGCGCAGGAAAAATCGCAACGTTCCTTGATGTTGGTGGAGATAGCGGTGCGTTGCAGGGCTCTGCCCATCTGCTCAGCAATAGATATGAAGCGATTGCTGAACAGCGCCAGCTGAACCGGATCAGGGGCGGCTGACGGGGTTTCTTCCGTATGCGGCGCGGGTTGCTCTTCGTGTGGGTGGGTTTGGATAATCAGGTCGCCATGCTGATCCAGGCGCGCATGGAATCCGGGCTCGAGTACGATGGTGGCGGTGTCCTGAATCACCAGCGCGGGGCCTTCAATGCTGGCATCCCCCAGGGTGGCGAAATCGAATACCGGTGTCGTGAGCCAGGTACCGTTGAAGTAAACCTCTGCGCTGGTGAGTGACGATGGCGCAGAAGATGGCTGCGGTAGAGCAGGTGCCAGGGATGATGGAGCAGAGCTGGTGCGCACCCGCAGGTGATCCACTTCAACGGGGCGATCGAGGGTGAAGCCGAACTCCCTCACATATGTTTCTCTGAACGCAGTGACGTAGTTTTCGTCCTCAGGGGTGGGGATGAGGATGCCCTGATCCGTACCACGATAGCGCAGTTGCATATAGTGACGACTCCGGAGCTGTTCCGGAACATAGCCGTGCTGTTCCAGCTCTCGGCGTGTTTCTGCTTCGAGTTCATACAAGCGCAGGTTGCACTGGGCAAGCTGTGCAGAGTCAAGGATTCCGCGGGATGCTTCTTCACGTGTTGCAACCTGAGGCGCGAGTTCCATGCCGCATGCAGACAGAACCCCGGCATGGCGATGGATGTGAATCGTATCTATTCCGAGTTTACGCGCCATGGCACAGGCGTGTTGGCCTCCGGCGCCGCCGAAGCATGCGAGCTTATGTTCCGCCAGGTCAAAGCCACGCTGCACCGAGACTTCGCGGATGGGGCGCGCCATAACCTCATTCGCAACATCGAGGAACCCGGCGCCAATCTCCGCGCAGCTCATGGATGGGAGGCCCTGGTGTGACTGCCAGGTGTTAACTTTGTGTACAAGGCGGGAAAACGCGTCCTGGGTTGCTTCCATATCCAGGGGTTGGTCTTCGCTCGGACCAAATACCCGGGGAAAGAACTCAGGCTGTAGTCGTCCCAACAGGAGGTTGGCATCGGTTACCGCGAGATGCCCGTTTTTACGGTAGCACACCGGGCCGGGGTGGGAGCCGGCTGATTCGGGACCGACTTCAAAAATTCCGTGACGGAAGAAGAGGCGCGAGCCCCCGCCCGCAGCCACGGTGCGAATGTCCAGCTGCGGGATCTGGATGGGGATGCCGGCAATGGTGCAGGTGTCGGTGAGGTCGAGCTCTCCATCAAAGCGCGATACATCGGTAGAGGTGCCGCCCATATCGAAGCCGATAACTGCGGTACTTTTTGTGGGGTTGTACGCGGTTTGTGCA
>JAIVHC010000306.1 GCA_020201305.1 Geobacteraceae bacterium | reverse complement strand
GGATTAAGTGTATCCTCACGCATACAAAAAATTTGGTGGCGGCGCAGAAGGATTAAACCCCTAGCCGGACTCCGGGGTGGAAGTTCTTCACCCTATAATACGCCATCATAGTTAGAAAGATTATCTTTTGTTGCATATCTATATTGATGCGGATGCCTGCCCGGTTAAGCAGGAGGTGTATCGCGTTGCAGATCGTTATCGCCTGAAGGTTACCCTGGTGGCTAACTCCTGGATGCGTGTTCCTGCCGGGGAGAGGTTTGTCCTCGAAGTGGTGGATGCCGGGCCGGATGTGGCGGATGACTGGATTGTGGAGTATGTGGAGGCCGGTGATATTGTGATTACCGCTGATATCCCCCTTGCGAGCCGGTGTCTGAAGAAGGGCGCACGCGTAATCGGCACCACAGGAAAGCCGTTTACCCAAGACAATATCGGTGATTCCGTTGCAACCCGGGATCTAATGTCCGAATTGCGTGATGCCGGTGAAATAACCGGCGGGCCTCCTCCACTGAAGAAAAGTGACCGCTCGCGCTTTCTGCAGCGCCTCGATGAAGTGATCCAGGCGACCCGCCGCGAACATCCTGAGTGTTCAGAAAGGTAAATATGCTGCCGCCCGTATGGTTGATACCCCTGGTTGCAGGGACTGTTTATGTGCTGTTGTTTATGTTTGAACGGCGGTTCCCGCTGCGCGGTGCAAGCCGCTCTCTGTGGAGACGGGTGGGGGTGAATGTGGTTATTACCCTCCTGGCTCTGGGCACCGCAGCGATAACCGTGAGCCCGGCGGTGAATTACCTGCTAAGGTCCTCTTCTGAACCTCAATTCGGCCTGCTGGTGCTGCTGAATCTGCCCCTTGCGTTAGAGTTCGGTATAGCCTTTGTGCTCTTTGACTGGTCCTTTTACTGGTGGCATCGGGCCAACCATCATGTGCCACTCTTATGGCGCTTCCACAATGTGCATCATGTCGACCCGGATCTGGATGTAACCACGGCGTTTCGTTTCCACGCTGTAGAGATCGGGTACTCTGCCGCATTCCGCGCCATGCAGGTTGTTCTGATCGGGCCGGCGGCATGGATGTACTTTATGTATGAACTGGTGTTTATTTCAGGCACGTTGTTCCATCACAGCAATGTAAAGCTCCCTCTGCAGCTGGAGCGGAGGCTGAACAAGGTGTTTGTGACCCCGCGGATGCACGGCATCCACCATTCCAACATACGCAGCGAAACAAACTCTGACTATTCTACGGTGTTCTCCTGCTGGGACCGTCTGCACCGCACCCTGCGCCTTAATGTTGAGCAGGGTCAGATCCGCATCGGGGTGCCCGGCTATGCGCTACCGCAGGATAACCACCTCCTGAAGCTGCTGAAGATGCCGTTTGAGGCACAACGCCCGTACTGGAGAGACCTGAAGGGGCTTCCACGCGTGAAGCGTCCGGAAACACATACCATTGGCCGCGTTACCCAGATGGAATGAGATATGTGTAAATAGCGCTTCAGAAATTATTTTCGCCCGCATGTTTGACAATTATGTCTGAGCAGTTACGTTTATATATAGGGAGAGCAGATCATTGCTGAATGTTCTATTACTTAAACCTATTGCTCAAATTTCAGGAGGGTTACATGCGTGACAAAGAGATGAAGAAAATTCTCGCAGGCCTGGGGATCGCTACCCTGGTGTCAGCAGCGGGGGTTTCTCTGCCGTCGGCAGTTCATGCCGGCAGTGGTTGAG
>JAIVHC010000305.1 GCA_020201305.1 Geobacteraceae bacterium | reverse complement strand
GAAACCAGCCCCGAGGATATCCACGGCATGCACGCAGCGCAGGGGATCCTCACCGCACGCGGCGGGATGACCTCTCATGCTGCTGTGGTTGCACGCGGCATGGGCAAGTGCTGTGTCTCCGGTTGCGGTGGCATCAAGATCAACTATGCCGCCCAGCAGTTTACCGATGCCAGCGGTAAGGTGTTCAAGAAGGGGGATATCATCACCCTTGACGGCAGTAGTGGCGAAGTGATGGAGGGAAGCGTTCCCATGGTGAAGCCGGAGATGACCGGCGACTTTGCTTCGATCATGGGCTGGGTGGATCAATTCCGCCGCATGAAGGTGCGCGCCAATGCGGATGCTCCTGCCGATGCCGCCACTGCTCGTGGTTTCGGCGCCGAAGGAATCGGCCTCTGTCGCACCGAGCACATGTTCTTTGAGGCGGATCGCATCATGGCCGTGCGCGAGATGATCCTTGCTGAAGATGTAGAAGGGCGCAAAAAGGCGCTGGCAAAGATCATGCCCATGCAGAAGGATGACTTCCTGGGCCTGTTCCGCGAGATGAAGGGGCTGCCGGTTACCATCCGTCTTCTTGATCCACCTTTGCACGAATTCCTCCCCCACGAAGATAAAGAGCTCGAAGCTATCGCCAAAGCTACCGAGGTCAGTGTGGATCAGCTCAGAGCCAAGATGGACTCTTTGCACGAGTTCAACCCCATGCTCGGACACCGGGGCTGCCGCTTGGGGATCACCTTCCCCGAGGTGTATGAGATGCAGGTGCGCGCGATCATGGAAGCGCTTCCCCGAAGATCCGTTTGTCGCACTTGATCAAAACGGTGTAGGACAACTGGTCGAGATGGGGTGCACCAAAGGGCGCCAGACCCGTCCCGATATCAAGCTGGGGATTTGTGGCGAGCACGGAGGCGAGGCTTCCAGCGTTATTTTCTGCCATAAGATCGGCCTCGATTATGTGTCCTGTTCCCCCTACCGTGTGCCCATTGCCCGTCTGGCCGCGGCACATGCGGCTTTGATGGAAGAACGCGAAAGCTGATCGATTTACCCAACGTAAGTCTGCTCTGAAACAAAGCCCATCCGGGAGCCTGTAGGCGCCCCTGGATGGGCTTTGCATTGCGCAGGAATCGGAAGAGGGCTTTTGCATGAAGTGTGACCACCCGTTTAATAACCATGAAGCAGTAGTGTCGACGGCTGAAGGGGAGGTTTGCCCGCTATGCCGTACGTCGGGGACGGAATTTTTTTTCCATGACACCAAACCACGCAGACGCAGACGGCGTTCCCTGCGCCGCAAAAATCCGCGCGAGTACAGGCGCTGTATCCACTGCGATCTGGTCTATGTAACGTCGGTATATCTGCCCGATGCTGCTACAGAAAAACGCATATACGATGAACACCGGAATTCGCCTGCAGATCAGGGCTATCGCAGGTTTCTGGGGCGTTTGTTTGAGCCGCTGGTCGAAAGGCTTGCGCCCGCAGCAACGGGGCTTGATTTTGGCTGCGGTCCGGGACCGACTCTGTCCGTCATGTTCGGCGAACAGGGCATGGATATGCAGGTGTACGACCCCTATTACGCTCCGGATACCTCGGTGTTGCATGAAAGCTACCCCTTTGTTACCTGTACCGAAGTACTCGAACATCTCCATCACCCGGCGTCGACCCTGGAGAAACTGTGGAGTCTGGTTGCTCCGGGAGGGCTTCTGGGCATTATGACCTCCATGCGTCCCGGGGTGGAGGATTTCGACACCTGGAAATATAAAAATGACCCCACCCATGTATGTTTTTACTCTACCGCGACCATGGCATGGCTTGCACAAAGATGGAATGCTGAGCTTGAATATGTCGCCCACGATGCCATGATTCTAACCCGTAATGACTTTAAGTAGAGGAGCTTATGTCCCCGTCAAGGCCGGATTACAACATAGTGATGCTGGATTCATGGACCTCCAACAGCGGAGATTTGAGTTGGGAGCCCTTTAAAAATCTGGGAAGCTTTGTGCATTACCCCCGCACGAGCCCGGAGCAGGTGTTGGAACGTTGCCGCAACGCACAGGTGGTTCTAACCAACAAGGTTGTTCTGGATGCGGAAATACTCGCTGCCTTACCCGACCTCGAATATATCGGGGTAATGGCTACGGGATACAATGTGGTTGATACGGACGCCGCAAAGCAACATGGAGTAGTGGTGACCCATGTGCCTGCATACAGCACTGCATCTGTAGCGCAGCTGACCTTTGCTCTCCTGCTGCATATTACCCAGCATGTAGCTCTGTATGACCGCCACGTCCATGCGGGAGAATGGAGTGCATGTGAAGACTTCAGTTTCCGCGTCGCCCCACTGCTTGAATTGGCAGGAAAGAGCATGGGAATTGTGGGTTTTGGCGATATAGGACAGAAGGTTGCAGGCATCGCCGCACAGTTCGGGATGCAGGTTCTGGTGCATACCCGCCATCCGCAGCGCTACCCTGAGTTGGGCAGCGGTGAGAACGGCTATGAGGCCCTTGATCTTGA
>JAIVHC010000022.1 GCA_020201305.1 Geobacteraceae bacterium | reverse complement strand
GATGCCACTCAGCAGAGCTTTCTCCCCGATGTGGTGGTCTTCCCTGCGGATACCGAACAGATCAGCCTGATTATGAAACTCGCAAATGTAGAAAATGTGCCGGTATTCCCGCGCGGCGCTGGAAGCGGCTTTACGGGCGGCAGCCTCCCCATTTCGGGCGGAATTGTACTGGCAACTTCGCGCATGGATCGAATTCTTGAGATTGACGCAGAAAACCTGATAGCACGAGTGCAGCCCGGAGTGGTTACGGAGCAGTTTCAACAGGCCGTGGAGAAGCTCGGCCTGTTCTACCCGCCCGATCCGGCCTCGCTCAAATTCAGCACCCTGGGAGGCAACGCCGCGGAATGTGCCGGCGGGCCGCGCTGTGTCAAGTACGGCGTCACCAAAGACTACATCATGGGGCTGGAGGTGGTAACCCCGCAGGGGGATATCATCCGTACCGGCGGCGCCACCATGAAGGGCGTAGTCGGCTACGACCTCACGAAGCTCATGGTGGGGAGCGAAGGCACCCTGGGGATTATGACCGAGCTTATCATCAAGCTCCTGCCCCTGCCGGAAGCAAAGAAAACCATGCTCATCATGTTCGATTCCATTGACGGTGCGGCACAGGCGGTTTCAGCCATCATCCGCGGCAAGATCATCCCCACAACCCTTGAATTCATGGACGCGGCTACCATCGAATGTGTGCGCAAAGCCACCGATCTCGATGTACCCGCATCTGCGAAGGCGGTGCTGATTGTGGAGGTGGATGGCGAGGCACAACTGCTCGATCGCCACACCGCGCGCATCTCCGAGATCGTCCAGCCTTTGGGCGTAGTGGAAACCCGCATCGCGGACACTCCGGCACAGAGCGAAGAGCTATGGAAGATGCGCCGCAGCGTGTCTGCAAGTCTGCGCAATGTCAACCCGGATAAATTCAACGAAGACATCTGCGTACCACGCAGCAAGGTGCCGGATATGATCCGGCACGTGGACGAGATATCCAAGCGTTACACCATCCCGATTGTGAACTTCGGCCACGCCGGCGACGGCAACATCCATGTAAACATCATGATTGATCGCAAAAAGGATGGCGAACTGGAAAAGGCGGAAGAAGCTATTAAAGATGTGTTTGCTGCCGCACTCGAACTCGGAGGCACTATGAGCGGCGAACACGGCGTAGGCAACACCAAGGCGCAGTATATCCCCATGGAGCTTGACCCTGCAGCAGTGGCGTATATGCAGAGCATCAAAAACGCGCTGGATCCGAAGAATATTCTGAATCCCGGCAAAATCCTGCTGGAGCAACCCATCGAACTGGCATAGAGCTATGAGTGAACACAAAACCCCAGGGCGACATAAAACCCTGGATGATTTCCGCGAGCAGATCGACGCATGCGTAAAATGCGGCGCGTGTCAGGCACAGTGCGCGGTGTATAAATCCCTGAAACGCGAATCCACCGTGGCACGGGGCAAAGTGGCGATTGCCGAGGCGCTGCTCGACAAGCAGACTCCGGTGGATGAACGCTTTGTGCTCGACATGTCGCAGTGCCTGCTGTGCGGCTCGTGCCAAGACAAATGCCCCAATCTGGTGCCTACCGATGAAATTGTAATGGCAGCGCGGCGCGAAATTGCCGAGCGTCAGGGCTTAAGCACCTTCGGCAAAGCCCTCACCGGGGTGATAAAACGTCCGAAACTCATGAATCTACTCGCTAAAAGTGGCGGCAGACTTGAAAAGCTTATTTTCCGCAAAGTCCCGGACCACAGCGGCCTGCGCCTGCGCTTTCCGGTGCCGTTTATCGCCAAGGATCGCTATATGCCCGAGATCACCCCGAAACCGTTCCGCGAGAGATTGCCGGAGTACGTCCCCGCACGCAACGACAACGATTCGAAGCCCTTGAGCGCATTTTTTACCGGGTGTATGATTAATTTCACCTATCCCCAGATTGGCGAAGCTTTGGTGAAGATATTCCGTTTTCTCGATCTACCCCTGTGGATTCCCGCAAATCAGGGCTGCTGCGGTCTCCCCGCGCATGCTGCGGGAGATGCCGCCACCGTGGATCTACTTGCGGATACCAATGTCAACGCGTTCGCAACGCGGGATGTGGATACGGTTATCACCGCATGCGCCTCGTGCAACGCCGGAATTGGCAAACACTACCGTGCCATGGAAGATCAGTACGCCGACCTCGGAAATCAGGTTGAAGATGTGCTGGTGTTTTTCGTTCGCCAGGGGTTGGTAGAGAAGTTGCGCGCCCTACCCCAGGCTGATACCTCAACCAGGGTGGCTTATCACGACCCATGTCATCTGCGCACTCAGGGCATAACCGCAGAGCCCCGAGCGTTGCTTCAGGCTACACCCGGAGTGGAATTTGTGGAGATGGAGGGAGCGGATCGCTGCTGCGGCCTCGGAGGCACCTTCTCCGTGTATCACTACGACACCAGCCGCAGCATCGGCGCACGCAAAGCGGACGGAATCGCAAACAGTGGTGCCGAACTGGTTGCATCTGCGTGCCCCGGCTGTATAATGCAGCTACAGGACAGCATAAACCACGCCGATCTCAAGCAGCGTGCATGCCATGTACTCGAACTGATTGCGCAGGCGCTTCCTGCACAGGATAATGAATAAGTACCTTAACGCGCAGTTTCAAATCCATAACATCAAAACAAGGAGAACAAACATGCTTAGAATCATTGTCATGACCCTACTTTTCGCCCTAATGAGTATGCCCGCATTTGCAGTGCCCGCCGGCAAAAGCCTCACCTTTGACAAAGCCGCTAATGGTTCGGTAAACTTTGACGGCTCGTTGCATAATAAGGCCGCCGACAAAGGCTGCCGCACATGCCACAACCCCGACACCTTCCCGCAGATGAAAAAGGGCTCAGTGACCATCACCATGGCGAAGATCTATGCGGGTGAGCAGTGCGGCATCTGCCACAACGGCGAGGATGCGTTTGCAGCCAAAGGCAAATGTAACCAGTGCCATAAGCGCTGATAACTTATTTTCATCTTTTTGCTACAAAAACTAAACTGAAGCAGGCGGCCTGGAGCTGCCTGCTTCTTTTATGTGATGGCGACGCCATCTTATGTTTTTTTTGCGAAAGCATCTTTTATGTACAAAGGCCTTAAAAATAAATATGAACACCAACGTAAAAGCCCTGGGCATATTCTCCGGCGGTCTCGATAGTATTCTGGCCACGCTGTTACTGCGCGCACAGGGGATTGAAGTCCACTGTGTCACGTTCGTAACTCCGTTTTTCGATGCCGCAAAAGCTACCGAAATGGCGTCCCTCTACCATATTCCTCTGCAGGTTCAGGATATCAGCACCCCGCACCTGGCCATGCTGAAAAATCCGCGCTATGGCTACGGGCGTAACATGAACCCATGCATCGACTGTCATGCGCAGATGTTCAGCATCGCAGCACAGATAATGGAGCGCGAGGGATACGACTTCCTGTTCTCCGGCGAGGTGATCGGTCAGCGCCCCAAAAGTCAGAACCGCACTGCGCTACAGGCGGTCAACAAGGCTTCGGGATGTGGGGATAAAATCCTGCGCCCCCTAAGTGCCAGATGCCTGCCTATCACCCCCATGGAAGAAGCAGGTCTGGTGGATCGGGAACGGCTGGAGTGCATTCAGGGGCGCTCGCGCAAAGGACAGGAGAGACTCGCACAGCGTCTCGGGGTGGATAAGTTTCCATCTGCCGGGGGCGGATGCCTGCTGACGGAAAACTCCTTTTCCACCCGCCTGCGCGATTTATTTCAGCACCAGCCGGACTGTACCCCGCGTGATGTGGAGCTCCTCAAATCCGGGCGTGCCTTCCGCCTCTCGGATAGGACCCAACTCAGCCTGGGGCGCAAAAAAAGTGACAACGAAACCCTGCGCACCCTCGCCGACACAGACCTTATCCTCATGCGCAATGAAAACTTCTCCGGCCCTGCGGGAGTGCTCTCCGGCACTCCATCCCACGAGGATATCGAGCTGGGCGCGGCGCTGGTGGCGGCATACGGCAAAGGCAAAGATGAAGATAAGGTTGAGGTAAGGATTCAAAACCGCGCCTCAAAACCGGAGTTTATTGAGGTGAAGCCCCTGAGTCGGGAACACGCACTTACCATGCAGCTGTAGATTAGAAACGTGTCCGCAGGTGCAGCATGGGCCCACGTTCGTCGCTGAGGAGAGAAAACTGATACTTATCGCGCAACTGCCCCAGCGCACTGCGATAACGTCTGCGGTTCGTCTTGTGCGCCGTATTTACTGCATTGTAGATATTACCCCCGTACCAGCCCGCTTCAAAAAACAGCAAGATTCCCCCCAGCACCGTATTGCCGGTGTTGATCGCCTGAATCCCCCCCGCGATAAACGCGGCATTGAGGGTAAATGCCATCCCCGCCTCGCGATAGCGCCCGTTGTAAAGCTGCCCCGCTCCCGGAACCAGGGCCGACAGAGTCCCTGCAAGGCGGGGGGATTTACGTGGCAGCGCCTTCAGGGCCATAACATCCTCCAGATCAGGGCGCAGATCGATCTCCTGTGCGTAGAGAAATTCCTGCGCCTGCTCCAGACGCTCTCCGTGCAACATACTCCACAGCTGCAATTCCTTCACGCGCGGGGTAATAACGGGGTCAAGGCGTAATTCTCCGAGCCGCTCCAGATAGCGAAAGCTGGCGTCAAAATCTCCCTGCAGATACGGAATCTCCGCCAGAAGCACATGCGCCTGCGCCCGGATTGATTCACTCGAGTCCTGCTCCAGCGTTTGTTCCAGCATAGAGCCCGCATCCTCCCAGCGCTGTGCTTCAATCGCGGCGCGCGCCATATTGAGACGCGCCCGAGCTGTCTGGGCGTGTTTTGGATACAGATACACAAAGCGTTTGTATTCTGTTACGGCGCGGTAATAATCCTGCTCTGCAAAAAGTTGATCCGCGAAACCGAGTTGCGCCGGGACTTCTTCGCTCACAGCGCTTGCTCGGTTCACTTGTTGCGCCTGGAATGCTCCTGCAGGTTGCACGCAGCATATAAACACAGCCAGAAGCAGGCACAGATGCACAGGATATAATCCTGCAGACATCGGGTACCGAAAGAAAAACATCCTTATTGTGCACATAAGCACCCCCGATAAATTTTACAGGTGTAAATACAATTGGATCGATGTGGCGAACCCTGCGTTTTTTGGAAGACTTAATGTGAATAACGCCACTTGCAAAACAAAAACTTTGCAAGCTAACACAGCCGCCCCCATGGACTCCAGTCTTTTCTTGACCCTTGCCCAATTTTATTGTAACTTCAAACTTTAACGCAATTCTTACAAATGCAATATTGCCGCATTTGTGCAAAGAGCAGGCGCTGGATACACCGGGCGCGGGGATTGCGGCAACCGGACTAATGTATGCGTGGGGACATTATGGGGTTCAACATTGGAGACAGGGCTGTGTATCCGGCTCAGGGCGTTGGGGTAATTGAAGCGATTGAAACCAGGGAATTTTCCGGACAAACAGCAGACTTCTACGTGTTGCGGATCTGCGACAGCGACATGACCATCATGGTGCCGACCCGGAATGTAAAGAATGTAGGGATGCGCAACCTGGTAGACAAAAAAAATCTTTCCCGCGTGTACGAACTCTTCAAGGAAGTTGAAACTCCCGCCCCCAAAGGGCTCGCATCATGGAGCCGGCGTCAGCGCGAATATACCGAAAAAATTAAAACCGGAGATCTGTACGAAGTTGCCCAGGTGCTGCGGGAACTCTATGTAATCGCCGTAGACAAGGAACTTTCGTACGGAGAGAAAAAAATGCTTGATCTGGCACGGCGTCTGGTTATCAAAGAGATTGCCTTTGCCGAAGGGATGGAGGAAGATCAGATAAGCAAGCGGGTGGAACAGACCTTCCGCGACTGACTCCACATACTCATTACGCATCAGGCGTTTATTTTACACACATTGACCAGGTGCAAGCCTGGTCTTTTTCTTTATGGTGCCGCCATGGAAACCACCACAGCATACCAGGGTCACACATATGACAGCAAAGTCGTTGTCATTATCCCCGCCGCCGGTCTCGGGCAGCGCATGGGGGTTTCAACCCACAAACAGTATCTGTGCCTCGACGGGGTGCCGATTCTGGCACACTGCCTCCGCACCTTTGCCGCCCACCCCGCCATTGATGAAATAATTATCGTCACCCATGCAGATCAACTTGATTTCTGCCGCTGGGATATTATACACGCATACGACATCGACAAGGTCAGCACTCTGGCACGCGGTGGAGCGCAACGTCAGGATTCGGTACGTAACGGTCTGCGCGCATGTCAGTGCAGTGCGGATGATATTATCCTGATTCACGACGGGGTGCGTCCGCTGGTGGAGCCGGAGACCATCGATGCGGTAATCGCCGGGGTACAGGAGCACGACGCCTGCATTGCGGCGGTACCGGTAAAAGACACCCTGAAAGCGGTACAGGATGGCAAGATTGAATCCACCCCGGAACGAAGCCGCATGTGGGCAGCACAAACACCGCAGGGGTTCAGGTGCAATCTTATTGTAAACGCGCACGAGCAGGCACTCGCACACGGATTCAGCGCCACCGATGACGCGTCCGTACTCGAATGGTACGGCCATCCCGTGGCAGTGGTGGAAGGCTCTTATGCGAACCTTAAGATTACCACACCGGAGGATCTGACCCTCGCACAGGCCATCCTGCGTGAACGCAACATTCAACAGGAGCAAGCATGATGCGCATCGGCCATGGCTACGATGTCCACCGACTCGTGCCGGAACGGTCCACGGATTGCTGGGGCACTCCGATGCCGACGTGCTCCTGCATGCGATCTGTGATGCGCTTCTCGGGGCTCTGGGACTTGGAGATCTGGGCCGCCATTTCCCTGACACCGATCCAGCATATGCGGGAATTGCGAGCACCGAGCTGTTACGTCACGTAATCAATCTTACGCGCCAGAACAGCTATACAATCGGCAATCTGGATGCTACCATCATCGCCCAGAAACCGCGCCTGGCACAGCACATCCCCGCAATGGTGAACACTATTGCCGCTCTATGCGCGTGCGCGTGCAGTCGGGTAAACGTAAAAGCCACTACTACCGAAAAACTCGGATTTGAAGGACGCCTGGAGGGGATTTCCGCCCATGCAGTTGTGGTGCTCCAGCATCAGGATCTTAACAAAACTGCTTAAGTCTGCTTATCCGTTTATCCGAACACCTTCACCCAAGCAAGGATATATCCGAACTATGAACACAGAAGCCGCCGGCAAAGACTTTATCCGCCAGATTGTAGCTGCAGATATCAAAGCCAACAAAAGTGATGGCCAGGTGGTCACGCGTTTCCCGCCGGAACCGAATGGATTCCTGCACATCGGGCATGCAAAGGCGATCTGTCTCAATTTCAATGTAGCACACGAATTCGGCGGGCGCTGTCACCTGCGCTTTGATGACACCAACCCTGTCAAAGAGGAAACCCTCTACGCCGATGCTATCCGCCGCGATATAGAGTGGCTCGGGTTTTCGTGGGGCAACAACGAGTTTTACACCTCCGACTACTTCGACGATCTGTACCGCATGGCCGTAAAGCTCATCGAAAAAGGGCTCGCATATGTGGACGACCTCAATGGGGAACAGATTCGCGAGATGCGCGGCACCCTTACAGAGCCGGGGCAGAACAGCCCGTATCGCGAGCGCAGCATGGCAGAGAACCTGGATCTGTTCGAACGCATGCGCACCGGCGAGTTCGGCAACGGAGAACCGCATCACCGCAGCGGCGATAAGTGGTGTATCTATCCCATGTACGACTTCGCCCACGGCCAATCTGATGCCCTGGAGGGGATCACCCACTCCCTGTGCACCCTCGAATTCGCCGATCATCGGCCATTGTATGAGTGGTTTATCGAAAAGCTCGAACTCTTTCCGAGCCGCCAGTACGAATACTCACGCCTCAACCTCGGATACACCGTGTTGAGCAAGCGCAAACTGCAGGAACTGGTGACGCGCGAGCTGGTCTCCGCCTGGGACGACCCGCGCATGCCCACCCTTGCGGGGATGCGACGCCGCGGCTTCCCACCCCGGGCGATCCGTACCTTCTGCTCGCGCGTAGGGATCAGCAAGAGCGACAGCTGGATCGACATGAGCGTCCTCGAAGACTGCGTGCGCCAGGAGCTCAACGAAAGTGCGCCGCGCGCCATGTGCGTCCTGCGTCCGCTGAAGGTAACCATAACCGACTACCCCGAGGGTAAGGAGGAGACATTCAGCGCCCCCAACCATCCGCAGCAACCCGAAATGGGGGAACGCTCCATCCCGTTTACGCGCGAAATCTACATCGACCAGGATGACTTCATGCTCGACCCACCGAAGAAGTTTTTCCGCCTCGGGCCCGGACGCGAAGTGCGCCTGCGCAACGGTTACGTAATCAAGTGCGAAGAAGTGATATACCACGCAGATGGCAGCGTGAAGGAACTGCTCTGCTCCCATGACTCTGCCACCCTGGGCGCAGCGCCCGAAGGTCGCAAGGTAAAAGGAGTGATTCACTGGGTCAGCGCGGCGCATGCGGTACCGGTAAAGGTACATCTATACGACCGTCTCTTCGAGGTCGAAACCCCGGGAACCGGTGCCAGCGCAGACACATGGCTCGATGACCTCAACCCCGATTCACGCATCACCCTGGATCAGTGTGTGGCCGAACCCGGCATTCGCGAGGCCCGGCCCGCCCAGGCGTACCAGTTCGAACGCTGCGGCTACTTCTGCCTCGATGCACAACAGAGCACGGAAGAAGTGCCGGTATTCAACCGCACCGTAACCCTGCGCGATTCATGGGCGAAGGTGAACAAGTAGGATTCTAGTTTACATTTAAATTCTTAAAGGACAGATATTTCCCCTATGAGCTTACGTCTCTAC
>JAIVHC010000182.1 GCA_020201305.1 Geobacteraceae bacterium | reverse complement strand
AATGACGGCAAGAAGTGTTTTTGACTTTGAAGATTGCGTTAAAGCCCTCGGTTTGACCGCGGGATACTTACTACAATTGTAACTATTCACCACCACTACCGGTAGGGGATTTTGGTACCCATGGAAAGGGCGTCTGTCGCCATGGACGGCGACAGTCGAACGGCCATGGACGGCGCAAAGTGTCCCTTGGAATGGGTGTCATAAGCCCCGACTGAACAGTTACAATATAATTCACATTTAACAAACATTTATGCGGAATAGTTTATATGGCAGGTAATCGTTTAGGCGAACTTCTGGTTCGACATAAAATACTCACTCCAGAACAGGTAGAAAAGGCCATTGCCGAGCACAAGGCACACAGGGAACGACTTGTTACTACCCTTTGCCGCCTTAAGCTGATCAGTGAAGAGGATCTGGCCGCGTTCCTTGCGCGTCAGTACAGCGCACCCTCCATAAATCTGGACGAATTTGAAGTTGATACCGGCGTTACCAAACTCCTCTCTGCGGAGGTGGTGCAAAAATACCACCTGATGCCCATCAGTCGCACCGGTTCAACCCTGATCGTAGCTATGAGCGATCCCTCCAATATTTTCGCCATAGACGACATCAAATTCATGACCGGACACAATGTCGAGGTTGTGGTCGCTACGGACAGTGCCATAAAAAAGGCCATCGACAAGTACTACGATCAGTCAGATTCCCTTGCCGATGTAATGAACGGTCTTGATGACATCGATCTTGAGGTTGTAGAAGAAGAAGATGAAATCGATGTCAACGCTCTTCAGGTCGCCACGGAAGAAGCGCCAGTGGTAAAACTTGTCAATCTGATCATGACTGATGCGATTAAAAAAGGAGCATCAGATATCCATATCGAACCTTACGAAAAGGTGTTCCGCGTCCGTTATCGTATCGACGGTGTGCTTTACGAGGTCATGAAGCCACCCATGAAACTCAAAGCTGCGATTACCTCCCGCCTCAAAATTCTCTCCGATATGGATATTGCAGAACGCCGCCTGCCCCAGGATGGGCGTATTAAGATCAAACTGCCCGGCGGCAAGGACATGGACTTCCGCGTGAACTGTCTCCCTACACTCTTCGGGGAGAAAGTGGTTTTACGTCTGCTGGATAAGTCCAACCTGCAGTTGGACATGACCAAACTCGGATATGAGGCGGATGCGCTCAAATGGTTTAAGCAGGAGATCAGCAAACCGTTCGGGATGGTGCTGGTAACCGGTCCCACGGGGAGCGGGAAAACAGTATCGTTGTATTCAGCGCTCGCAGAATTGAATACCACCACAGAGAATATCTCCACCGCAGAGGATCCGGTCGAGTTTAACTTTGCCGGGATCAACCAGGTGCAGATGCACGAGGATATCGGACTCAATTTCTCCAGTGCTCTGCGTGCCTTTTTGCGCCAGGACCCCGACATCATTATGATCGGGGAGATTCGCGACTTTGAAACCGCAGAAATCGGCATTAAAGCCGCACTTACCGGGCATCTTGTGCTCTCTACTTTGCATACCAACGATGCCCCGAGTACCATCAACCGCTTGTTGAATATGGGTATTGAACCTTTTCTGGTCGCCTCGGCGGTCAATCTGGTTACCGCCCAGCGTCTGGGGCGGCGCCTGTGCAGTGAATGCAAAGAGCAGGAGGAGATATCCAAAGAGGCTCTCCTCGATGTCGGGGTCGCTCCCGACGAGGTGGATGACTACGTATGTTACAAGGGCAGGGGATGCAGCAATTGCAACGAGAGTGGCTACAAGGGGCGCGTGGGTATTTACCAGGTTATGCCCATGTTTGATGAAATTCGCGAAATGGTTCTTGCGGGGGCCAACACCGCAGAGATCAAACGTGAATCCATGCGCCTCGGGGTTCGCACCATGCGCCAGTCCGCCCTGTTGAAGCTCAAAGAGGGGGTAACCTCCTTTTCCGAAGTATTGCGCTGTACCGTTGCGGATGATTAAGTCTAAATATGTGCTGATTTGCTGCGGATAAGATTCTTTTTCAATGAAAGAGGTACTTGTTATGGCTGGAATCCATGAGTTATTAAAAACAATGGTAGAATCCGAGGCTTCGGATCTGCATATTACCACGGGGCTGGCGCCGCAGATCAGGATTGACGGAGCCATCCGCCCTCTGGATCATCCTCGGCTGATGCCTAATGATACCAAACAGCTGTGTTACAGTATTTTGACCGATGCACAAAAACGGGTCCTGGAAGAAGAAAACGAGCTGGACCTTTCCTTCGGGGTTAAGGGGCTCGCACGTTTCCGCGGCAACATCTTTGTCCAGCGTGGAGCTGGACCTTTCCTTCGGGGTTAAGGGGCTCGCACGTTTCCGCGGCAACATCTTTGTCCAGCGTGGCGCCATAGCTGGAGCGTTCCGGCGTATTCCCTATGAGTTTCTCTCATTTGCGCAGTTGGGCCTGCCCCCCATTGTTACTGAAATCTCCAAGCGTCCACGCGGGCTCGTTCTGGTTACCGGCCCTACCGGAAGTGGTAAGACGACCACCCTTGCATCCATGGTAGATGCTATCAACCAGGAACGTCACGATCATATAATTACCATCGAAGACCCCATAGAATATATCCATCCGCATAAAAACTGCGTGGTAAACCAGCGCGAAGTAGGGAGCGATACCCATTCATTCAAAAAGGCGCTCAAGTCTATTCTGCGCCAGGACCCGGATGTAGTGCTGCTGGGTGAGTTGCGCGACCTGGAGACCATCGAGGCAGCATTGACCATCGCCGAAACCGGGCATCTGTGTTTTGCCACTTTGCATACCAATGGATGTGTCCAGACCATCAACCGTATTGTAGATGTATTTCCCACCAATCAGCAGCAGCAGATACGCACTCAGTTATCTTTTGTTTTAGAAGGGGTGATGTCACAGAATCTGATCCCCAAAGCTTCTGGTACCGGCAGGGTCCTCGCTCTGGAGGTTATGGTTCCCAATGTCGCTATCCGTTCGCTGATTCGGGATGATAAAATTCACCAGCTCTATTCGCAGATGCAGATGGGGCAGGAGAAGTACGGTATGCAGACCATGAACCAGTCGCTGTTCAGCCTGTATCATAAAAAACTTATAACCTATGATGCCGCAATGGCACGCTCAGCAGAACAAGGCGAGCTGAAGCAGATGATTGCCAACCCCAATTCTGCGGTAAAGCAAACCCCGAGTAGTGCAAAAAAAATGGGGTAAGTATGCTGCTTTCGCAGAAAGTATAATATTTGAGTAGTTTAAACCTGTGAGGTGGTGATATGGCTAAATTTACCTGGGAAGGCAAAGCCCGTGACGGCAAAAAACGTAAAGGGGATATGGAAGCTCCGAACCAGGCCGTGGTTCAGGCCCAGCTACGGCGGCAAGGGATTATTGCCACAAAAATCAAAGAGCGCGGCAAGGGCCTTGATGTAGAGATTAAGATCCCCGGGTTTGAGCCCAAGGTTACAACCAAGGATCTGGTGGTATTTACGCGCCAGTTTGCCACCATGATTGATGCGGGCCTTCCTCTAGTGCAGTGCCTGGATATTCTCTCTTCCCAGCAGGAAAACAAAACCTTCAAGCGCATTTTACTCGAGGTTAAGAACGATGTAGAGTCCGGGTTCACCTTTGCCGATGCACTCAAAAAACACCCCAAGGCGTTTGATGAATTGTTTGTAAACCTTGTCGCCGCTGGGGAGATCGGCGGTATCCTGGATACAATCCTCAATCGTCTCGCTGCGTATATCGAAAAGTCCATGAAACTCAAAAAACAGGTCAAAAGCGCCATGACCTACCCCGCAACGGTGGTTTCCATTGCGGTTATTGTTATCGCGGTAATCCTGGTGTTTGTTATCCCGGCGTTTGAGAAGATGTTTGCCGATTTCGGCGGGGCGCTACCTGCACCAACTCAAATTGTTATTAACATAAGTAATTTTATTCAGGACTATATCCTGTTCATTATTGGCGGAATAATTCTGTCTATTTTTGCGTTTAAGAAGATCTACGCTACTGAAAAAGGGCGTGCAAAGATTGACAACTGGGCTTTGAAAGCCCCCATATTCGGCGTTCTTATCCGTAAAGTATCTGTAGCCAAGTTTACCCGTACCCTCGGAACCATGGTCTCCAGTGGGGTTCCCATACTCGATGGTCTGGATATAACCTCCAAAACAGCCGGGAATAAAACGGTCGAAAGGGCGATAATCAAGGTGCGTCAGAGTATCAGCGAAGGTAATACCATTGCAGAACCCCTGGCCAAATCGGGCGTTTTCCCGCCCATGGTGTGTCAGATGATAGCGGTGGGGGAACAGTCCGGCTCTATAGACACCATGCTGAATAAGATCGCGGATTTCTACGATGACGAAGTAGATGATGCCGTAGGGAACCTGACTGCCATGATGGAACCGCTGTTGATGCTGTTTCTCGGCACCACCGTGGGTGGGTTGGTTATAGCTATGTATCTGCCGATCTTCAAACTTGCGGGTACGGTAGGGGGGTAGACATCATTGTCTGCGTTTCATGAGACAGCAATAACTGCGCGATCATTAAACGCCCAACTCTGGTATGTACTGGTACGTTTTTTAGTGCTCTCTTTATTTCTGGGGGGCACTGTTCTTTTTTCCCTGGTGGTAAATAAACAGGCGAGCCTTTTTTCCAATACATGCCTTATATCCCTCCTGAGCCTGTATTTGTTGCAGATATGTCTTGCTCTCTTCTGGTTATTGCGCTTTGGTCCTTCGCCCCGCTTTGTGCAGATCCAGATAGTGTGGGACCTGGTAATGTGTGCTGCAGTGGTGTATTTCACCGGTGGGATGTACAGTGACTTTGCGTTTCTGTTTATCTTTGTCATTCTTACCAGCGGTTTGATCAGCAGCAGGCATGAAGTTCTCCTGATCCTCCTGGCCAGTATTGTACTCTATGGAGGCCTGGCAACCCTGGATTACTACGGATATCTTCCGGTATATCCATGGAATACGCGCTCTGGAACGGACGTTTTTTATCTGCTCTTTCTTAATCTTGCCGCTTTTGTACTTGCAGCTTTTATCGGCGCGATTCTTTCCACCCGCTTGCAGCAATATGCGCAGAAACTCGCAACACAGCGCCGCGAACATTCAGAACTCGAACACTTCAACCACCTCATCCTGCAGAATATTACCAGTGGGCTGATTCTGGTGAATAGTCAGGGGCGGATTCTGCTGGCAAACAAGGTGGCAGAGCAGATATGCGCAATCAAGGCGACGCAAGTAACAGGTATGCCTATAACCACTGCTCTGCCGCGGTTTGCCTGGCCATTAACGCAGATTCCGGTAGAGCGGGGTGAATTGAATTTCAGCAATGCTTCCGGAAGACAACTGATTCTCGGATACAGTGCTACCTCCATCCAGCAGGGCGAATCCACCAATGTGCTGCTGATGTTCCAGGATCTGACTGAAATCAAGCGTCTGGAACAGAATCTCAAGCGCGAGGAACATCTGGCCTCTATCGGGAGCTTATCTGCCGGTCTCGCGCACGAAATCCGCAACCCTCTTGCATCCCTGGGGGGAAGTGTGCAACTGCTGCAGGAAAAAGATTTCCCTGCCACAGAACAACGTCTGTTCAACATTATTGCGCGCGAAGCCGGAAGGCTTAACCACCTGGTGGATGATTTCCTCAATTTCGCCAGCCCGCGTAATCCGGTGCAAAGAAAGGTGGATATCAACTCCATCCTCAGCGATGTTCTCCATCTTGCGCAAGGTTCCAGGCAATTCAAAGAGATACAGATTAACGCCTCATGCCCTGATGTTTGGTACGAAAATGTTGATGAAGAGCAGATCAAGCAGGTAGTATGGAATCTGCTCGGAAACGCCGCGAGTTTTTGTCCTCCCGGTGGCAGGGTACACTGTGCTTCATGTAAGCGCACACGCTCTTTCTGGATAGATGACTCAGGCCCCGGTGTTGATCCCAAGATGGGGGACACGATCTTTGAGCCCTTCACCACTTCCAGAGCCGATGGAACCGGACTCGGTCTTGCAATAGCGCACGCTTTTGCGCGGGCCAATGGGGCGGGTATAGAATATGCCGCAGCTCCTGATGGAGGTGCCAGATTCAAGGTTACCTTCAAGAATCAGAACTCTGATGGATTGTTGAAAACATGAGTTTGACGCCCACTCCAAACGCGACAACATCTCCCCGACTGCCGCCGCATTTACTCATCGTTGATGATGAAGTGAGTCTGCGCGAAATGCTGGAGATCATGTTTGCTGCCGAAGGATATGTAGTTGATGTTGCCCCCGATGGGAACCAGGCTATGGAACAATTGCGTCATCAGGCGTATGACCTCGTTCTCACCGATATGCGCATGCCCGGTGCTGATGGCCTGGAACTTTTGGAGCAGGTGAAACAGCTACATCCGGAAACCCTGGTAATTCTGATGACAGCATATTCCACCACATCCCAGGCAGTAGAGGCGATGAAACTCGGTGCCTACGACTATATCGTTAAACCGTTCAACAATGAGGATATCCGTCTTACCATAAAAAAAGCCCTTGAGTTTTCTTTTCTGCGCCACGAGAACCTGCAGCTACGCACTCAGCTTGATAGGCGCAACAGTTTTGATCGTCTTGTAGGCAAAAGTGCTGCGATGCAGCAACTCTATACCATGATCGAAAAAGTAGCCCCGACCACTGCCAGCGTACTAATCGGTGGAGAGTCCGGCACCGGGAAGGAGCTTGTCGCCCAGGCCATTCACCAGAATAGCCTGTGTGCGAGCAAGCCTTTTATCCCTCTGAACTGTGGTGCGGTACCGGAAAATCTGCTCGAAAATGAATTGTTCGGACACGAAAAGGGGGCCTTTACCGGCGCCGATCAGCGTAAAGAAGGCCTCTTTGATCTTGCAGATGGCGGCACCCTGTTTCTGGATGAGATTGCCGAGCTGCCCCTGCCAATGCAGGTTAAACTCCTGCGTGTGCTGCAAGAGAAAGAGATCCGCCCGGTGGGGGGAAATAGCAGCCATAAGGTTGATGCCCGTGTCATTGCAGCGAGCAATCGCGATCTTGATACGTTAACCCGAACGGGGGAGTTCAGGCAGGATCTGTTTTATCGTCTCAATGTAGTCCATTTGCATATTCCGCCCCTGCGAGAACGGCGCGAGGATATTCCCCTTTTGGCACAAACGCTGTGCCGGATGCTTGCTCCTGAGCGAATGATCAGCATTTCTCCGCCCATGATGCGCGCCTTGCTCGACTACTCATGGCCCGGCAATGTGCGTGAGCTGGAAAATGTTCTTGAGCGCAGCATCATTTTAAGTGAAAACGATATTCTCGAGTACGGTTCACTTCCCGCCGCACTCAGCCACGAAGAGAATCCACCCCCTTCAGAGGTGTACCTTCCTGAAGATGGACTGGATCTGGAAGCATATTTACGCGACATAGAGATACAACTGCTGACCCGGGCTCTGAAGCGCAGTAATGGCATAAAGAAAAAGGCCGCAAAATTGTTGCATCTGAGCTTTCGATCTCTGCGGTATAAATTGGATAAATTGGGGCTGTAACGGGCCAGGGAGTTTTTACACGTGGAAAAAGATATTAGTTCAGAATTTGCAAAGCCGCAAAAGAAGGCACAGGATACCGACCCTGGTGGAGATGACGCCATCAAGTGCTATCTGCGCGATATCCAAAAATCCAAGCTCTTAAACGCCGAGGAGGAAAAGGAACTCGCCGGGTTGATCGCCCAGGGGGATGAAGCAGCGCGCGCACGTATGATTGAATCAAATCTGCGTCTGGTGGTCAAAATTGCAAAGCGCTATATGAACCGTGGACTCCCCTTCCTTGATTTGATCGAAGAGGGTAACATGGGATTGATCAAGGCCGTGGAACGCTTTCGGGTGGATAAAGGATGCCGCTTCTCCACTTATGCAACCTGGTGGATACGCCAGTCCGTCGAAAGAGCCCTGGTAAATCAGAGCCGCACCATTCGTCTTCCGGTGCATGTTGCGGAACAGGTAAATAAAATGTTCAAGGTTACCAAGGAGATTCTCAACAGCAAAAGTCAGGAACCCGATGCCACTGAGATTGCCGACGCCATGGGGAGTTCGGTAGCCGAGGTGGAACGCCTGCAGCAATTGATACGCAAAACCTACTCCATCGAACATCCCCTTGGAGAGAATAATAACTATACCCTTATCGACACCCTGGAGGATTCGCAATCCCTCAATGCGGCGGAGTTACTTGAAAACACCGATCGATATGAATACGTCCAAAAATGGCTGCAAACCCTGAAAAGTAATGAAGCCGAGATTTTACAATATCGCTTCGGGCTTAACGATTACGAGCCTGAAACCCTTGATACAATAGGCAAACGCTACGGCGTTACCCGCGAACGAATCCGCCAGATTGAGGCCAAAAGTCTGGAAAAACTCCGTAAAATAATGCAGGAAGAGCTGAGCTCAGAGTAGACAGGAGAACTGAAACGTGGAAGAACTAAAAAACAGCATTCGCGATATCATCGACTTTCCCAAAAAAGGAATTGTGTTCAAGGACATTACTACCTTACTTGAAGATGGACGCCATTTTCACCGTGCCATCGATCTTCTCGCGCATCGCTATCTGGGGCAGCATATCGACAAGATCGTCGGAGTGGAAGCACGCGGGTTTATCCTCGGTGCCGCCCTGGCATATAAGCTCGGCACCGGGATCTCTCTGGTGCGCAAACCCGGCAAACTCCCGTACAAAACCATTAAGAAAACGTACGATTTGGAATACGGCACCGACACCCTGGAGATCCACGCAGATGCCTTCAAACCTGGTGAGCGCGTCATTATCGCCGACGACCTGTTAGCCACCGGCGGCACCATAGCCGCAACGGTGGATCTAGTGCGCCAGCTCGATGCCGAGATCGTGGAATGTACCTTCCTCGCAGAGCTTGATTTTCTCCACGGACGGGATAAATTGCCCGGCGTAGAAGTGTTCAGCCTGCTCCATTTTTAAAATTTATGCTTTCGCAGAAAGCATAAATTTAGATGGCCAAGCAAAAAGCGCCAAATGCAAGGCGCGTGATTGTCGAACAATGAGGCGTACTTACGTACGTCGAAGCAGCGAGGCAATTACAGCAACGCAGCAGTTGGTGAGTTTTTGCGACGCCATCAAAATTTACTTGCCCCACCAGAGTGAATACGTTATAACCCCTCGGGTTTGGTCCCGTAGCTCAGCTGGATAGAGCAATCGCCTCCTAAGCGATAGGTCGCAGGTTCAAATCCTGCCGGGATCGCCATAAAAATCAAGCCCTTAGCCGGATTAGGTTAAGGGCTTTTTTGGTTTTTCGCTCTAGGGTGC